>JAISTL010000265.1 GCA_031272615.1 Methylobacteriaceae bacterium
ATCCCCTGGTTGGCTTCAGCAGCCTTGAACCGGGCAACCTCGGTAAATGTCCTGCCGGCATCGGCCTTGGGCGCGTCCTGAGCATAAACCGGCATAAAACTCAACGAATACAACGCCGCCAAAACCGGCAGCGCGACTTTCAATACGCGGGTGGAATTGTTCATGGTTTTCCTCCACTTGGCGGGGCCGTGGGCAATCTCCGGAGACTGGTCGTCCCGCGCCGATTTCATGATAATTCATCCGAATCTCCCTTCCCTTCCGGATACGGTTGATTGTTGATTGCAGCGTTTTCAAAGAGAAACCGGACGGCGCACCATACTCCCGGCATGCGAAACCGGCAAGGCCTTCGCCCGGCCAACACCTTGAAAGTCAGTGGTATTTTTGAACAGGGCTCCGGCGGAATCCGCTTTAAAACAGGCTCGGGCGAACACGGCGCATGCCTTCACGGGCGAGGGCGTTGTTGCTGTCCATGGACAGGGCGGTCTGATAAGCCTCGATGGCTTCCTGGCGCTTGTTCTGCTTTTCGAACACCAGGCCGCGGCCGGCCCAGCCGTCGGCGAGGTTTTTGTCGACATTGAGGGCGGCGTTGAAGTCTTCCATCGCCTTGTCATAACGGCCAAGCGCCGTGAGACTCTGGCCGCGGGCCAGATACGGCGGCGCGACGAAGGGGTTGCGGTCAATGGCGGTGTTGAAATCCATCACCGCGTCTTCGTGTTTGCCCTCGCGCTGATACAGCAGGCCGCGCGCGTGCACCGCCTCGGCGGATTCCGGCTGCAGACGGATGGCGGTGTTGAGGTCCTGCAGAGCCTGGGGATAGTTGCCCCTCAGGCGGTAGAGATTGCCGCGGCCGAGATAGGCGGGCGCGTAATTGGCGTTGGTATTGATGGCGCGGGTGAAATCCGCCAGCGCCTGGTCGGGTTTGCCGGTCTCACGCAGAACAAGGGCGCGGTTGGCGTAAGCCTCGGTCAGTGCCGGATTGAGCTGCAGCGCGCGGTTGAAATCCTGCATGGCGTCGGAATACTGGCGAATACGCGCGTAAGCCGCGCCGCGGGTGTTGTAGGCGTTGGCGTCACTGGGGTTGCGCTTGATGACGTCGGTGAGCGAGGCGATGTTGATTTCGCTTTCGGCGGTCGCCGGCTGGTTGACGGTGGTTCCGCGGCCTTCGCCCCAACCTGAATCCATCATGCTCACACACCCGGCCGGAACGGCCGCGACGAGAGCGATACCCAACACCTTCAACAAACGGATTTTGATTTCAGCCACAACGGTTCCTCGCACCTGGGGGAGGAAAACCGACCCTGTCAACCCGAACCTCCAGCGTATCCGCAACAGCGGAGACAGGCATGCGGCACCTCCCGTTACATCGGACCCGGCTCGACTGCTCCGGGCTTTTCTTCCGCGACGGCACAAGCCGCCGGAACCGGAAGCGCCGATGATTTTAAAACACCCCTCACCGTCGCGCGACAGGCAAGGTCATCGCACAATGAATTTCCGGTGGAGAAACGGGCACGACAGAATGCTCAGCGGGTCACGCGCGGCTTGGACGGCAGCAGGCCTTCTCTTTGAAGCCGCTTGCGCACCAGTTTGCGGGCGCGGCGTACGGCTTCAGCTTTTTCCCGGGCCTTCTTTTCAGAAGGTTTTTCATAATGGGAGCGAAGCTTCATCTCCCGAAAGATTCCCTCGCGCTGCATTTTCTTCTTCAGAGCGCGAAGAGCTTGATCGACATTATTTTCCCGGACCAGAACCTGCACGTGAATCCCTCACACTTTCCACGGAAACGACAAACAAAAAAGTCAGGCTCGTAACGCTTACGGCCTGTTGAACGGCGCTCATGTAACAGAAGCGGAGCACAATGTCCACAGCTTTTTGGTGCGCGGCGCAGGGAATTCGTGTCTTTTGCCCCGCGGTTCCGGTGGTTCCGGCGGGATGAACGGCTACGACAACGGGCGGACGATGGTGACATGCCCCATCTTGCGCCCCGGGCGGGTTTCCGCCTTGCCGTAGAGATGCAGGTGGGCGCCCCGCTCGCTGAGCCGGTCACGCCAGGTGTTCACGTCATCGCCGATGAGGTTGTGCATCTCGATATCCCCGACACGATGCGTCCGGCCCGGCGGCCAGCCGCATACAGCGCGGATATGCTGTTCGAACTGCGATGTCTCCGCCCCCTCGATGGTCCAGTGGCCGGAATTGTGGACCCTCGGCGCAATCTCGTTGACGATGAAGTCCGGCCCGTCCGCCCCCTCCACCACGAACAGTTCGAGGGTAAGCACGCCGATATAGTCCAGCGCCGCCTGAACGGTCGCGCCCAGCTGCCCGGCTTTGCCCTCCACCTCTTTCGGGAAGCCCGACGGAACGCGGGTGACATCCAGGATGTGGTTCTTGTGGGTGTTGAGACAGACATTGTAACTGCGCGAACAGCCCTCGCCGGCAAAGCGCGAGACGATGACCGACACTTCGGCGACAAACGGCACGAAGGCTTCCAGCACGCAGGGCGCCGTTTCCGCCAGTGCCAGCGCCTCGTCAAACCCGGAGTCGTCACGGATGACCACCTGCCCCTTGCCGTCATAACCGAAACGCCGGGTTTTCAGCACCGCCGGCAGGCCGATGCTCCCGACGGCGTCGCTGAGCATCGTCGCGCCGTCCACCCGCTGAAACGGCGCCACCGGCAACCCTTCGCGGCGGAGAAAGGTCTTTTCCTCGTACCGGTCCTGGGCGATGCGCAGAGCCCGGGAATTGGGCGCCAGACGACCGTGCTTCTCGATGAACTGCGCCGCCCGCAGCGGCACGTTCTCGAATTCGTAGGTCACGACGGACACCTTTTCGAGAAACCGTTGCAGCGCCTCGCGATCCTCATAGGGAGCGCAGATGCGGTCAGCGGCGACGTCAAAGGCCGGGCTGTGCTCCTCCGGCGCGAAAATCACGGTTTTCAGCCCGAGGTTGGCTGCGGCCAGAGCCAGCATGCGCCCGAGCTGGCCGCCGCCGAGAATGCCGACGGCATCACCGGGTTTCAGCGAAGGGAACTCATGATTCCTGCCGGATGGTTTTTTCATGTCGGCTGGTCTTCCGGAAACTCGGCCACCGAGTCGGTCTGCGAACGGCGCCATTCGGCCAGGCTCCGGGCGAGGTCCGGGTCCGCGAGGGCCAGCACCGCCACCGCCAACAGCGCGGCGTTCACCGCCCCGGCGCGGCCGATGGCCAGGGTTCCGACAGGAATCCCGGCGGGCATCTGGACGATGGACAGCAGGCTGTCTTGGCCGGAAAGCGCTTTCGATTCAACGGGAACGCCGAACACCGGCAGCGGCGTCATGGCCGCGGTCATGCCCGGAAGATGCGCCGCGCCGCCCGCTCCGGCGATGATGACCTTCAGGCCCCTGTCCTTCGCCGATTTGGCAAACTGCGCCAGGCGGTCCGGCGTGCGGTGGGCGGAGACGATGCGCTTTTCAAACGGCACCCCGAATGTTTCCAGAATATCCGCGGCGTGGCGCATGGTCGCCCAATCGGACTGGCTGCCCATGATGACGGCGACAACGGGGGATGATTGAGACATGACGAACGGTCCGCTCTGAATGACGACAGGCGGGAGAATAGCGCTTTTTGGCGTCTCAGGCAATGATATCCGGCGTCGCCTTGTCTTCCAGGAACGCGATGCGATCCTTCAGCGCCAGCTTCTTTTTCTTCAGCCGCTGAATCTCGACCCGGTTGTCCGATACGACGCGTTCGAGGTCTTCAATCGCCTTGTCGAGGTTGCGGTGTTCCTGCTTGAGCCGCGCCAGTTCGGCGCGGACGGTCATCGGGTCTATATCGCCTGTGGATACCATTTTATGTTTCTCTTGGAAATGACGCGGGATTCCGAAAATGGAATCATGTCATTTTATGCCAAACGTTTTGTTGTTGCAAGTGCTTGGCACTTTCCCGCCAAGCGCGGACGCCTGTGTACAACGCGTTGAAGATTATCTTCGACAGACTCTCAAAGCTGTGGCAAACTGCGGGAGGCTCCACCCGCCGTCTTTGAGAGAATCAGGAAAAAGGAGGCTGAATATGTCGCTTCAGGAACATCTGGCAGAATTGGAACGCAGGCACGCCGCATTGGACCGGGAACTCCAGGAGGCGCTTGCGCACCCTTCGACAGATACGACACAACTTGCTGAACTGAAGAGAAAGAAGCTGCAACTTAAAGACGAAATCCAGCGCATAAGGGAAAGCGAAAAGGCGTCCTGAACGGCCTTCCTTACGGTTTCCGGCAGCTTCAGACAACAACGCTCATCCGGAGGGTGACCAGCGCGGGGTGTGGTTTTGTAACGGTGTGCGGTAGCCGAATCTGGAAGAATTTTGGTGGACTTGGTGGACACGGTGGACAGGGTGGACAAAACTCACGTTGCTTCGTTCCCCGTGAGTGACGGGGCGCCCACCGCGGGTGGTTCAACCGTTGGCGCAGGGGGTTTCGTCCACCAAGTCCACCATGTCCACCGTGTCCACGCTAAAACTTCGGCTCTTCGTCGTCGTCTTCCGGGGCGCGGTTTTGTTTGGAAAACACTTCGCTGGAAAACACCGAGGCGGCGTCCGGTTCGATTTGGCGCTTGCGTTCCTCGGCCCGTTCCTTCTCGCGGATCTCCTCGCGGGTGGTTTCTTCCGCCGGCAACAGGGTTTCGCCGGCGGCTTCCAGCGCCTTGGGGCGATCCTTGGCCGCCCGTTCCACTTCGAAATCAAGGTCAATCTGCGAGCACAGGCCGAGAATCACCGGGTCCGCCGGGGCAAGCTGGCTCATGTTCCAGTGGGTCCGATCCCGGATTTGCTGGATGGTGTGCTTGGTGGTGCCGACGAGGCGCATGATCTGCGCGTCTTTGAGTTCCGGGTGGTTGCGCAGCAGCCAGAGAATGGCGTTCGGGCGGTCCTGCCGGCGCGAGAGCGGCGTATAGCGGGCCTTGCGCCGTTTGACTTCCGGCAGTTTGACCTTGGGAGCGGCGAGTTTGAGGTGAACACTCGGATCGGCCTCGGCGCGCTCGATTTCTTCGCGGGTCAGGTCACCCTGCAGGATGGGGTTGCGCGCCTTGATTCCGCCACCGATTTCACCATCGGCAATCCCCTTGACCTCCAGCGGGTGCAGGTTGCAGAATTCGGCGATCTGCTCGAAGGTCAGCGCGGTGTTTTCAATCAGCCACACGGCGGTGGCCTTGGGCATCAAGGGGCCTGTCGTCATAAGAACCTCCGGTTGCGGTCATCGTTCGGGTTCTCCGAAAAGACCAAGGTTTCTTGCGCTCCGGCCCGGTTTCAGGCCGGAGAATGAAAACTCACATTGTGAGGGAATTATGTGAATTATAAGTGCAACGCAACCGGAATGCAAGGGGGTATCGGCGCTTTCAGGCCGCTCCCGGCCGGAAAACGCCCGACCGACCGCAGGCGATTCCTCCCCGCCGCTGAAGCCCGGTGTTTTCCGCCGCAGGCAGCGGGGCGCTCCGTCATGCGGCGTTTTGACTTCGTTGAATGAATACATTCACGCTCTATTTACTCCGCTACAACCGATATGATAAAGTTTCAAGATGTGTCACCCCTTTTGACAGGCGCGTTGTCATGATGAATTCCTACACCCGGCGCGATTTTCTGCGACTTGGCGGAGAATTGAGCGTTGTCGGCAGCCTCGGCGGCTACACCTCGTTCATCGAGCCCTCCCGGCTGGTTGAGACGCGCTATGCCGTTCAACCGCCGCGCTGGGCCGGCGGGCCGCGCCTCACCGTGGCGGCGCTGGCCGATTTCCACGCCGGCGAACACGTCATGCCCATCGGGCGGGTGGCCTCCATCGTCGACCGGGCCAACGCCGTCGGCGCCGACATGATTCTGCTGCTGGGGGATTACACCACCGGATTCTATAATGTGCCCGGCAATGTCGCCGCAGCGGATATCGCCCGTGAACTGAAACGCCTCAGCGCGCCGTTCGGGGTTTATGCCATTATCGGCAACCACGAATGGTGGACTGACGAAGCCGCGTTGCAACGCAAGGCCGGACCGACGGAAATGGGCGCCGAGCTGCTCAAAGCCGGGATACCGGTGCTCGCCAACCAAGCCGTCCGCCTGGAAAAGGACGGCAAGGCATTCTGGCTCGCCGGGCTTGATTCCCAATGGGCGTATCACCCTGACGGCGCCCATGACCTGCCGGCGACGCTGGCGATGATCACCGACGACGCGCCGGTGCTGATGCTCGCCCACGAACCGGATATCTTCCCCGATTTGCCCGAACACATCGCCCTGACCCTTTCCGGGCACACCCACGGCGGGCAGGTGCGGTTGTTCGGCTGGTCTCCCATCCTGATGTCGAAATACGGCAATCGCTATATCTACGGCCACGTTGTCGAAGGCGACAAACATCTGATTGTTTCCGGCGGGCTCGGCACCGTCGGCCTGGGCCCGGTGGACTTCGATTTTATCAACAGCAAACTCGCCGACCCGAAGGACTGGGCGCAGTTCCGGCTCTACCCGCGCCTCGGCGTTCCGCCGGAGATTGTGGTGGTGCAGCTGGACGCGCCGGCGTGAGCCAACGGAGCGGCAGGCCACCCTACCCTCCGAACACGGTGTTCAGCTGTGAGCCGACCATCACGAAGGTGGTGCGCTTGGAGACTTCCTTCAGGGTTGTGGCGCCGATATAGGTCATCATCGAGCGCACGCCGCCCATGATATCCTGCATGGTGTGCTCCACCGCGCCGCGATAGGGCACCTCCACGGTTTTGCCCTCGGAGGCGCGATAGGAGGCGACGCCGCCGGCGTGCTTGTTCATCGCCGTATCCGATGACATGCCGTAAAACACCATGGCCTTGGGAACCTTCACGCCGTCTTTCTCGGTGTAGACGATCTCCCCCTCGCATTCGTCATGACCGGCCAGCATGCCGCCGAGCATGACGAAATCGGCGCCGCCGCCGTAGGCCTTGCTGATGTCGCCGGGCACGGTGCAGCCGCCGTCGGCGCACACCCAGCCCTTGAGGCCGTGGGCGGCGTCGGAACACTCGATGACGGCGGAGAGCTGCGGATAGCCGACGCCGGTCATCTTGCGGGTGGTGCAGACCGAACCGGGGCCGATGCCGACCTTGACGATATCGGCGCCGGCCAGAATCAGCGCCTCGGTCATGTCGCCGGTGACCACATTGCCGGCCATGATCAGCGCGCCGGGGTTTTCCTCGCGCACGCGGCGGATGGCGGCCACAAACCGCTCGGTATAGCCGTTGGCTACATCGATGCAGATTTTCCTGACGGGAACCTCAGCCTTGACGGCGCTGAGTTTCTCCATGTCGACTTCGCCGACGCCGATGGTGAAAAAGGTGTCGACGGAGGCCTCGCTCCGGAAGAACTCCACCAGCCGCTCCACCGGATAATACTTGTGCAACGCCACCATGGCCCTGTGGGTGTGAAGGGCGCGGGCCATGGCGATGGTGCCGGTGACATCCATGTTGGCGGCGATGAGCGGAAAGCCTTTCCACTCTTCGGCGCCGTGGATGAAACGGAAGGAGCGTTCAATATTGACCAGAGACCGCGACGGCATGGTCGAACGCTTGGGGCGAATCAACACGTCCTTGAAATCAAGCTTCGGATCATTCTCAATGCGCATGGCGTGGGACCTTTCGATGGCGGGGATGTTTTTCAAACAACACAAGCGTGGGACATTATACGCTGCGGCGGCGCGACGCAAGAGCGACGGCATTACCCCCTTGTCAGCCGGGCGGAATGTGGTAGAGCCGCGGGACAACCTGTTCGTTCAAGGGAGAGCACTATGAGAGTCAGCATCATCGGGGCCACCGGATACGCCGGAGCCGAAGTTTTGCGCCTGCTGCACCTGCATCCGGAGGTCGAGGTGGCGCGCCTGACCTCCGAGAGCTCGGCGGGGCAGAAAATCAGCGATCTCTATCCGCATTTTTCCGGCGTGTTCGACAGGGAACTCACCAGCATGGCCGACCTCGACGCCATTGCCGCGGAAAGCGACGCGGTGTTCATCGCCCTGCCCCACGGCCACGCCATGGCGGTGGGAAAAGCGCTGGCGCCCAAAGGCGTCAGAATCATCGATCTCGGCGCCGATTACCGCTTTGCCGACACCAGCGTTTACGAGAAATGGTACAAGGTGTCCCACACCCACAAGGACGCGAAACGGGTGTACGGGCTGGCGGAGCTCTATCGCGACGCCATCCGTGAGAGCCCGATCATCGGCAATGCCGGGTGCCATACCACCGCCGCCATTCTGGCGCTGGCGCCGCTGGTGCGCTTCAGGCTGATTGAGCTCTCCACCATCCAGATTGACAGCAAATCCGGGGTTTCCGGAGCGGGGCGCGCCGCCAAGCCCGCCTACCACCTGCCGGAACTCTATGACAGCTTCAAGGCGTACAGCGCCGTCGGGCACCGGCACACGCCGGAAATCGAACAGGCGCTGTCGGACATCGCCGGAACACCGGTCATTGTCGGGTTTACGCCGTATCTCGTACCCATGTCCCGGGGCATTCTCGCCACCGCCTACGCCCACCTGAAGCCGGGCGTGAACCGGCAACAGGTGTCGGAGGCCTTTTTCAGCGCCTACCGCGACGAGCCGTTCATCCGCCTCAGGGGTGAGGGCGGCTATCCGGAAACCAAGCATGTGCGCGGCTCCAATTATTGCGACATCGCCTGGCATGTGGACGAGCGCACCCACCGGGTCATCGTGCTGTCGGTCATCGACAACCTAGTCAAGGGCGCCGCCGGGCAGGCCGTACAGAACTTCAACATCGCCTGCGGCTTCGCGGAAACGACAGGGCTGGAACAACTGGCGCTGTTCCCGTAACGCCGAACGCCCGAACACAATAAAAACCCCCGGTCTCAAGCGAGAGGCCGGGGGTTTCGAGGTGTTCGGCGGCCGCACTATCAGGGCCGCCCTGTTGTTGTTGCGTTCGGCGGCGGCAAGGCCCGCCCG
>JAISTL010000278.1 GCA_031272615.1 Methylobacteriaceae bacterium
TCAGGCACACCTATTATCCCGGCTGGCACTTTCCGGGCGGGGGCGTTGAAGTGGGTGAAACGCTGGAAGAGGCGATGACGCGGGAACTCCTGGAGGAGGCGCGCATTGTCCCCCTCGACCCGCCGCGCCTCCACGGCGTGTTCCTGAACCGCAAAATCTCGGTGCGGGACCACGTGGCGGTTTTTGTCGTGCGCAGGTTCCGCACGCTGGAAGTCAAACAGCCTGACCGCGAGATCGCCGCCGCCGGGTTCTTCCCCGTCGCGGAACTTCCGCAAGACACCTCACCGGGAACGGCTCAACGGCTGGAAGAAATCAACGGCGCCACACCGCTCTCGCCGTTCTGGTAGGCGGCGGTAAGGGTGGACTTGGTGGACAAGGGTGGACGAGGGTGGACGAATCACGCCGGTTGAAATGACACACCGCCGGCGGCGGAATTGTCCACCACGTCCACCAAGACCACCCCGTCCACCGCAAAAGCTCTAGACAATCACCGGCAGCACCTTCTGGTCGCCGACATTGAACACCTTGAGATAGCGCTCGATCTGGTCGGCCGGGCCGATGGCCTTGGCCGGATTGTCCGAGAGTTTCACCGCCGGGCGGCCGTTGGCCGAGACGACCTTGCAGACGAGAGAAATCGGGTCCAGCATCTTGCCGGGGGCAATGTCCCGGAAATCATTGGTCAGCAGCGTGCCCCAGCCGTAGGCGATGCGCACCCGGCCGTGGAAATGTTCGTGAATGCGCAGGATTTCGTCGGTATCCAGCCCGTCGGAGAAAATGATGAGTTTTTCCTTCGGGTTCTGCCCGCGCTCCTCCCACCAGCGAATGGCCATATCGCCGCCGACCACCGGATCGATGGAGTCGATGCGGATGCCGGTCCAGCTGGCCACCCATTCGGGAGCCAGCTTCAGGAAGCTTTCGGTGCCGTAGGTGTCGGGCAGCAGCATCAGCAGGTTGCCGGCGTAATCCTCCTGCCAGTCCCGGAGCACATGGTAGGGGGAACGCAGCAGATCCTCGTCGCTGTCAGTCAACGCCGCGTAGACCATCGGCAGTTCGTGGGCGTTGGTGCCCACCGCCTCCACCTCCCGCCGCATGGCGATGAGGCAGTTGGACGTTCCGGAAAAGGCGGAGCCCAACCCTTCGATCATCGCCTGAACGCACCAGTCCTGCCACAGGAAGCCGTGGCGGCGCCGGGTGCCGAAATCGGAGATTTTCAGCTGCGGCAGCGTCTTGAGGGTCTGGATTTTCTCCCACACCCGCGACATCGCCCGCGCGTAGAGCACCTGCAGCTCAAACCGCCCCATGCCTTTCAGCACATTGCGGGAGCGCAGCTCGCTCAAAATCGCCAGCGCCGGAATCTCCCACATCGATGTTTCCAGCCACGAGCCGTGGAAGGTGAGGGCATACTGTCCGTCCTGCTTCTCAATCTGGTATTCGGGGAAGCGGAAGCGCTCGAACCAGTCGATGAAATCGGGGGAAAACATCTGGCGCTTGCCGTAGAACATGTTGCCGCGCAGCCAGGTGGATTCGCCGGGGCTGAGGCGCAGGGTTCTGACGTGGTCCAGCTGCTCGACGACTTCCTCGATGGCGATGATGTCGGCGAGGCGCACCGATGTCGTGCGGTTCTTGACGCCGAAGACCGCCTGAATGTCGCGGTAGCGGCGGAAGATCATCTGCGCCATCAACAGCTTGTAAAAGTCGGTATCCAGCACCGAGCGCACGACGGGGTCGATTTTCCAGGTGTGATTGTACACACGTGTCGCGATATCATAATACACGGCGGGTTCATCCTCTCGGTTCAGGGGCGGCGGGAATCCGCCCCGGGGCAATCCTTAACCCAAACCGCCGACAATTCAAGAAAAAATCGGGCGGACGGGGTTTACAATCTCATGCCGACGGGTTGCTCCGGCGGCGGCTTTCCACGAGCCATGTCGTCACGGTGGCAGCCATGAACAGCAGCAGCGCCGCGAAGCCGAGACCCAGCGGGAACACCTGCATGCCGTGAATCACCGATTCCCCGGAGGCGCGCAGGCCGATCCAGCCGTTGCCGAACGCGCGGGTGTTCGGGCCGACGGAGCGAAGCTTCGGCACAACCGGAGCGACGCCGGGCGAAACACCCACACGCAGAACGACTCCGCCGGTGTGCCGCGCCGGCGCCTGCAGCAGCTCGGTGTTGGAAAACACGTCTTCCAGTTCCTTGTTGTGGCCGGGCCCGAAACTGGCGAAGGCGGTGAGGCCGTCGGAAGCCAGCGTGTAAATTCCCTGGAGGGAGACGGCAACCGACGCCTCGAACAAACCGGGCTGTTTGGCTGAAAGGCGCACAACGGTTCCGGTTCCGTCGGGCGCCGTCACCGTCACATCACCGACGGCATCCCCCATGCTCTGACGTTCGATGGTCAGAGTTGCGTTTTGGATGGAGGCGCGCAGCGCTTCCTCCTCCAGTGCCGGCTCTTTCATCAGCCAGTGGGCGATGCGGCGCAGCAGGTCGGCATGGGGGCCGCCGCCCCGGTAGCCCCGCGCCCACAGCCACGGGTGGTCCGACAGTATCAGGGCCGAACGCCCTTGGTTGACGCGGTTGAGAATGAGCAGCGGCAGGTCGCGGTAACCGGAGAGCAGCGTCACACCCTGGGTTTTTTGCGCGCCGATCTGGCGCAGCCACTCGCCCCACGACGGCGGCGCCCGCTCCGAGCCGGGAAGATTGCGCGTCACCGGGTGGCGTTTCCCTTCCCATGAGAGAACCGGCTTATAGGGCTGCTCAAAGATTTCCC
>JAISTL010000287.1 GCA_031272615.1 Methylobacteriaceae bacterium
TGCCTACCCCAATGACAAACCCGGACTTGGAATTGATATTGACGAAAAGCTCGCGGCGAAGTATCCGCCTAAACGGGAAATCATTCAGTGGACTCAGGCGCGCCTGCCCGACGGCGGCATGTCGAGGCCGTAACAAGAATGATGCCTGACACACGCGAGCGCCTCTTAAACGTTCCCGCGCTCCAAAAACCAAGAGGAGTTACGTTGCCATGACAAAAATGCGCGCCGTCGACGCGGCGGTTCAGGTTTTGCTGAAGGAGGGGATTACGGCGGCTTTCGGGGTTCCCGGGGCGGCGATCAATCCGTTGTATTCGGCGATGATGCAGGCCGGCGGGATTGACCATATTCTGGCGCGGCACGTCGAGGGCGCATCGCACATGGCCGAGGGCTACACCCGGGCCAAGCCCGGCAATATCGGCGTGTGCATCGGCACCTCCGGCCCCGGCGGCACCGACATGATCACGGCGCTCTATTCCGCCACGTCCGATTCCATTCCGCTGTTGTGCATCACCGGACAGGCGCCGCGCGCCCGCCTCTACAAGGAGGATTTCCAGTGCGTGGACATCGAGAGCATCGCCAAGCCCGTCGCCAAGATGGCGGTGACGGTGCGCGAACCCGGCCTGGTGCCGCGCGTGCTGCAAAAGGCGTTCCACGTGATGCGCTCCGGGCGGCCGGGCCCCGTGCTCATCGACCTGCCCTTCGACGTGCAGGTGGCGGAAATCGAGTTCGACCCCGATACCTATGAGCCCCTGCCCGTCTATCAGCCCACGGCCAGCGTACGGCAGATGGAAAAGGTGATGGAGCTGCTGGCGAAATCGGCCAAACCGGTGATTGTCGCCGGCGGCGGCGTGCTCAAGGCCGACGCTTCGGCCGAGCTGGTGAAATTCGCCGAAATCACCGGAATCCCTGTGATCCCGACGCTGATGGGCTGGGGCGCCATCCCCGATGACCATCCGCTGATGATCGGCCGCATCGGCATCCAGAGTTCCCACCGCTACGCCAATATTTCGTTCCTGGAGTCCGATTTCGTGCTCGGTATCGGCAACCGCTGGGCCAACCGCCACACCGGTACGGTGGACAAATACACCAAGGGCCGCACGGTGGTGCACATCGACATCGAGCCGACGCAAATCGGCCGGGTGTTCAACCCGGATTACGGCGTGGCGTCCGACGCCAAGGCGGCGCTGGAGATTCTGGTGGCGCTGGCCGAGGTACACAAGGACAAGCTGCCCGATTATTCGGCTTGGGCCAAGGCCTGCTATGACCGCAAGCGCGACCCCGCCCTGCAGCGCAAGACCCACTTCAACAACACGCCGATGAAGCCGCAGCGCGTCTATGAAGAGATGAACCGCGCCTTCGGCAAGGACGTCGTCTATGTGACCACCATCGGCCTGGCGCAGATTGCCGCCAACCAGATGCTCAACGTCTACAAGCCGCGCCACTGGATCAACTCGGCGCAGGCCGGACCGCTGGGCTGGACGATGCCGGCGGCGCTCGGCGTCGTCAAGGCGTGCCCGGAGGCCGACGTGGTGGCGATTTCCGGTGATTACGATTTCGAGTTCCTCATCGAGGAGCTGGCGGTGGGGGCGCAGTTCAACCTGCCCTATGTCCACGTGCTGCTCAACAACAGTTATCTCGGCCTGATCCGCCAGGCGCAGCGGGCCTTCAACATGGATTACTGCGTGCAGCTCTCCTTCGAGAACATCAACGCGCCGGAAATCGGCCAATACGGCGTCGACCACAAGGCGGTGGTGGAGGGCCTGGGCTGCAAGGCCATCCGTGTGTTCAAGCCCGAAGAGCTCGCCGCCGCCTTCGCCGAGGCGCAGGACCTGAAGAAGCAATACAAGGTGCCGGTGGTGGTGGAGTGCATCCTCGAGCGGGTGACCAACATTTCCATGGGCGGTGAACTCGATGCCGTCACCGAATTCGAGGAAACCGGCTCCACCTGGGACGACGCGCCCACCAGCATCGGCGCCCTGGAACGGGGCAGGTGATACGGGAATTCAGCTCCTTCCCTGCGGGCATGGGACGCTCCGGCATCGCGCAAATAACGCCGGAGCATCCCGTGCCCGCTCCCGTCCGGGAGAGGCCGGCCGCGGCAATTTTCCGCCGCCTTTCAAAAAAAGAAAACCCGAACAGCGGGATGGGCACTGTCCGGGCTTCCGTTTTGAGTGGAATATTATGGTTCGCGGCCGAAGATGCCTTCTGCCACGACACCTAAAATAGAGCGCTCCGGCGGCGCAGCAAGCCCGGCAATGTTTAACAATTGGTAATGAACAATCGAACGCCGGGCGCGCGAGAAACGCTTGATGTTTCAAAGCGTTATGGCACTCCGGTGCGACAGGGACCGGGCGCTGCGGCCAAGGCGATTGTGAACAATCGGCAAAACTCTTTGGTGGACTTGGTGGACTTGGTGGACCGGGTGGACAAGGGTGGACATTTTTGTCGGCTCTGAAGCCCTTTTTGGCCACCGCGTCCACCGCGTCCACCAAGTCCACCAGGTCCACCAGGTCCACCAGGTCCACCCAATCCGCCGTCCCTTCTACGTCCCGGAAAACCGGTATTCCGTGATGTTGCAATAGCGCTCGCCGGGGTTGAGCCGCGCCTGGGGGAAGTGGCGCTGGTTGGGAGAATCCGGGAACACCTGGGTTTCCAGGCAGATTCCGGCGAACGCCTTGTGGATTTGGCCGTCGATGCCGGCAAAATGCTGGACGACGCCGGCGCCGTCATAAAGCTGCACCCCCGGCTGGTTGGAGGCGACCCGCAGCGTCAGCGCCGAGGCTGGATGCGTCAGCGACGCCACCACCGGCAGCGGCTCACTGAACCGGCGCAGCACGAAGTTCACGTCATAGGGGATACCGCCGTCGGCAATACGCCGCTCCTCGCGGAAATCAAAGGGCGTGCCCGCAACGGCCAGAATTTCCCCGGTGGGAAGGAGGTTTTCATCGGCGGGGGTATAGAAATCGGCGTTGACCCGCAGCAGGTGCTCGCGGGAATCCCCGGCGTTGTTGAGGGTGAAATAGGCGTGGTTGGTGAGGTTGACGAAGGTCGGCGCGTCGGTGCGGGCGGTGAGCGTGATCCTCAGCGTCGCCGGTTCGATGAACTCATAGAGACAGCGGGCGCGCACCTCGCCGGGATAACCCTCCTCGCCGTCGCCGGAGATGAGCTCCAGCAGCACGGAGCGTTCGTCGCTCACAACCACCGTCCAGTTGCGGTAGGAAAAGCCGGTGGCGCCGCCGTGCAGCTGGGCGGTATCCTTCTCGTTGACCCCGAGCTGATAGGCCACGCCGTCAATCTCCACCCGGCCGCGGGCGATGCGGTTGCAATAACGCCCGGCGGTGGCGCCGATGTAATTGGGGCTCACCGCATAGGACGCCGGGTCCTCATAACCCAGCACCACCCGCTGCAGCCCCTTCCCTGTCGGGATTCGCAAATCTCTGAGCGCCGCGCCCATGGTAACAATGTCCGCCGTCGCCCCGGCTTTCGAGGCAATGGTGAGTGTTCTGATTTCGGCCGCTTTGGTCATCCCGACTTCCCCCTTGGATATGAAACATCAACGGGCGGCTCAAATCCCGAGCGCCCGCGGCCGATCATATAAGAAAAACCCGGTATTAAAAACTGATTTTTATCGCTATTTTCTGTTATTCTGCGGTATGATTCACCGGCCGTCCGGCAACACGGACGCCGCTCAACACATCCGCATCGGGGAGCACACATGTCCAATCTCTCTTCCACCGGTTATTTCCTCATTGCCCTCGGCGTTGTCGTGCTGATGGGATTGTGGATTGTCATCAAAGCCTACAACAGCCTGGTCGCCATGGACCAGCGTGCCAAACAGGCGCTGTCGGACATCGACGTGCAGATGAAACAGCGCCACGATGTGATTCCCAACCTCGTCGAGGTGGTCAAGGGTTATGCCACCCATGAGCGCGAGGCGCTGGAAGCCGTCGTCAACGCCCGTTCCGGCGCGCTGGCGCCCAAGCAGAGCGTCGCCGAACAGGCCAGGTCGGAAAACATCCTCACCGAGGCTCTGGGCAAGCTGTTCGCCCTCAGCGAGGCCTATCCGGATTTGAAGGCCAACGTCAATTTCCGGCAGCTTCAGGACGAGCTCGCCACCATCGAGAACAAAATCGCCGCCTCCCGCCGCTTCTACAACAACGCGGTGAGTGAATTCAACACCTTCATGGACCTGTTCCCGGTCAACCTGTTCTCCCGCAGTCTGTTCGGCTTCAAAACCAAGGAATTCTTCGACCTCGAGGGTCAGCGCGCCGAGGTGTCGGCGCCGCCGTCCATCAGCTTCAGCCGCGACAAAACCTGACCGTCGCCGGGAGCCGCGCCATGTTCGAGCCGGTCGGACTGTATACCCACATTCTCGCCAACCGCCGGCGGACGGTGGTGTATTTCACCCTGTTCGCCGCCTGCATGTGCCTGGGGGTGTACGTTCTGCTCTTCGGCCTGCTGGCGGCGCACGCGGGAATCACCGGACACTTCCCGTGGGTGCGGCTCTCCACCCTCAACACCGTGTTCCTCCGCCACTGGCATTACATCCTGGCGGGACTTGCCGGCTGGACAGCGCTGACCCTGCTGCTGCGCTCCCTCATTTTGTATTGGACAACGGGGGCGACCCGCAGCGTCCCGCCCGCCGGAGACCCGGCGGAAACGGCGGGTGACAAGCGGTTCCGCCGCATTGTCGAAGAGCTCTCCCTCATCCTCGGCGAGCCGATGCCGCGGCTTGCCGTCATGGAGACGGAGCGGCTCAACGCCTTCGCCTCCGGGCTGTTCAAACGCGACAGAACCGTCACCGCCACCGCCGGGCTCATCGATTCCCTCAGTGACGACGAACTGGCGACGGTTTTCGCCCATGAACTCACCCACATCAAAAACCGGGATGTGGAGCTGATGACCTTTGCCCTCGTCCTCAGCGGCATTTTCGACCTGCCGGCCCGGGCGCTGTCGTTTTTCCGGCGCGGCCGGTCCACCGGCGATTCCCCGCCCGCAACCCGCGAGTCCGACGAGGAGGAAAAGAGCGGCTTCCATCTGCCGCATCTGCGGGCGCGGGGGGTCGGCGCCGTCATCGGCCTCATCGTGCTGGCGCTCTGCATTGCCTTTGCCTGGGTGATCACCACGGTGCCGCGGCTGGCGGTCTCCCGCTCCCGGGAGTATCTCGCCGACGCCGGCGCCGTCGAACTCACCAAAAACCCCGAGGCGCTGATCAACGCGCTGTTGAAAATTTCGGAGAACGCCGATCTGCCGGCGGCAACGGCAAGCGTCATGGCGATGTGCATCGAGAACCCGCGGTCGGTGCGCAAACGGCTGTTCTCCAGCCATCCGAGCCTCGAGTCCCGCATTGACGCCATCGTCCGCCACGCCGGCGGCCGACTCGACCTTGCCGCCATCACGCGGGATTATGAGGAACGCCGTAAAGCCCGGGACTCCGAGTTACAGGAACGGTAATCTTGTTCTTCCTGTGTCTTCGGCGGCAAACCGCTTGTTTTCGGCGCAAAGAGCGGGTAATACACATTGTCTGACCTGAACCGCCGCCCGGTTTCTTCGCGACATGAGCAATTGTTAATGATTTATTCAGGTTGCGACAACTAATAAGTGACTCGGATACAGCGGAAATATCCGCGTATCCGTCCCATGCCGCCCCGGTGTCGGGGTGTAAAGATGTTCATGCTTCGGCAGCAGGCTGGTATTATTGTGATGGCTGGAAAACTCAACACCCGTGAGAACCCGGAAGCGCCGGCGGACAACAGAGGCGAGGCATTGCCCCCGCGCCGCACCCGCGTCATGACCATCGGTGGACGCCCCGTCAACATGAAGATGTTGAAGTTCGTCAACTTCCTGCGCACCATTCTGCTCTATTTCGCTTTCGCCATCAGCGTCTACGCCTTCGTCTACCTGCTCATTCTCGCCTCGGTCGGCAGTTTCGGCAATGAAAACTGGCTGCTGATCGTCGAGGGCTATCCGCCGATTGAAGACGAGGAAGTCGGGTATCTCAGCCTGTCGCAGGCCATGACGGTGTCCAATTTCGTGTTCCTGAACTGGGTCCACATCGTCACCGCCTGCATTCTGTTGTGGATTGCCTTCGCCATCACCATCCGCAACGTGCTGCTGGTTGCCGCCTCGGGCATCCGGGTCGTCCAGCACCCGGGCTTCCCGCGCTTCCGCGTCATCGTCGAAGACATGTGCCGGAAAACCGGGGTGGACATGCCGCGCCTGGCGCTCATTCCGTCGCGCTACATGAACGCCTTCACCGCCGGGATGTTCCGTGACGAGGCAATGATTGTCGTCACCACCGGGCTTCTGGAGCGTCTCAACGACGACGAACTGGAGGCCGTGATGGGCCATGAGTTCACCCATATTCTCAACCGCGATGTCGCGGTGATGAGCGTGGCGTCGATCATCGTCGGCAGCATCGGCACCCTGGCGGATTGGGCCTATTGGCGCGCCGTCAGCCGCACCACCGAGGAAGCCGACAGTGACGGCATTTTCTCGGATTCCGGCGGATACAACCTGGCGTCGATTTTCGTGCTGCTGATTGTGTCGTTCATGGCATCGGTGGGTTGGGTCATCACCTCGATTTCCA
>JAISTL010000028.1 GCA_031272615.1 Methylobacteriaceae bacterium
CTTCTATATGGGAATTGAATATGGCGGGTTCAAGGTAGCCTGTGAAGAATCACGTGAGTCCCTTGAAATGCGTTTCGGTTCTACATGATTTCGTGACCGGATGCAACGCATTCGCGCCCTCATGCCGCAGATCGCGCGTCGGGACGCGGTTGCGAATCGCTTGCTTTTTTTGGCGCTTTCGTCGCATAAGCCGGCGTTGGCCCGGCCATGACGAATTTGGTTTATTAAAACAACGATTTTGTGATAAGGGCGGGAAGACAAATGCCTGCCCGTCGGCGGCGGCCCGAGTACACACGTGGGCCATTGATTCTTTTGAGGAATGATGAACTGGATTTCCGAGGTCGTAAGACCGAAAATCAAAACGCTGTTCAAGCGCGACACCCCTGAAAACCTGTGGATCAAGTGCCCCGAAACCGGCCAGATGGTTTTTCACAAGGATGTCGAAGACAACAACTGGGTCATCCCGGTGTCCAACCACCACATGCGCATGGACGCGACTCAGCGCCTTGCCATGATGTTCGACGACCACGAGTGGGAGGACATCCCGCTCCCCGAGGTCGCCGCCGATCCGCTGAAATTCCGCGACGAAAAGCGTTACCCCGACCGCCTGAAGGAAGCCCGCGCCAAAACCGGCCTGCAGGACGCCTTTCTGGTGGGGTACGGCCCCGTCGACACGGTGCCGATGGTGCTGGCCGTGCAGGATTTCGCCTTCATGGGCGGGTCACTGGGCATGGCCGCGGGCGAAGCCTTCATCACCGGCGCCGGGACCGCGCTTCAACGCCGCGCGCCCTATGTTCTGTTTGCCGCCTCCGGCGGCGCCCGCATGCAGGAGGGCATTCTGTCGCTGATGCAGATGCCGCGCACCACCATCGCCGTGCGCTGGCTGAAAGAGGCGGGCCTGCCCTATATCGTCGTGCTCACCAACCCCACCACCGGCGGCGTCACCGCCTCCTACGCCATGCTCGGCGATGTGCATATCGCCGAACCCGGGGCGCTCATCGGCTTCGCCGGGCCGCGGGTCATCGAGCAGACCATCCGCGCCAAGCTGCCCGACGGCTTTCAGCGCTCGGAATATCTGATGAGTCACGGCATGGTCGATATGGTCATCCACCGCAACAGCATGAAGGCCACGGTCGCGCGCATCGTCCGCATCCTGATGCACAACCCCGTTCCCGAGCGCCCGCAGCCCGAGCCGGAAGCGGAAGCGGAACCGGAAGCGGCCGCGCCGCCGGAGGAGCTTCCCGAGGCGCCGCAGCCCGAGGCGGCTGAAGACGCGCCTCCCGCCGCTGCCGGCTGAACGACCGAGGCATCATGGATTCATCGGATACTCTCATTGAACGCCTGACACGGCTGCATCCCAAGGCCATCGACCTCTCCCTCGGCCGCGTCCTGCGGCTGCTTGCCGCCCTGGGAAACCCGCACAAGCGCCTGCCGCCGGTGATCCATGTCGCCGGCACCAACGGCAAGGGCTCGACCATCGCCTTCATGCGCGCCATTCTGGAAAGCGCCGAACTCGCCGTTCATGTCTACACGTCGCCGCATCTGGTGCATTTCCATGAGCGCATCCGGTTGGGAAAAGTCGGCGGTGGAGCCTTCGTCGATGAGGAAACCCTCGCCAGGGCGTTGCAGCGGTGTGAAACCGCCAATGCCGGCGAGCCCATCACCATTTTCGAAATCACCACCGCCGCGGCCTTTCTGCTGTTCGCCGAGCACCACGCCGATGTGCTGCTGCTGGAAACCGGCCTGGGCGGCCGGCTCGACGCCACCAACGTCGTGGAGCATCCGGCGGCGGCGGTCATCACCTCCATCGGCCATGACCACCCGGAATATCTCGGAACCGACCTTGCCGCCATCGCTTTGGAAAAAGCCGGGATTTTCAAGGCCGGTTCGCCGGTGGTCATCGCGCCGCAAGCCTACCAGCAGGTGGTTCCGGTGCTCACCGGCGCCGCGGAACGCGCGAAGGCCGGGCCGATTGTGGTGGGAAAGCAGGATTTCGCCGCCTATGAACAGCACGGCCGCTTCATCTATCAGGACACCAACTGCCTGATGGATCTGCCGCTGCCGAAACTCCCCGGCCGCCACCAGTGGACCAATGCCGGAACCGCCATCGCCGCGCTGCGTGCCGCCGGTTTTGCCGATTTGGAAAACGAGGCCTTCGAGCACGGTCTGCTGACGGTGAACTGGCCCGCCCGCCTGCAGAGCCTGAAAACCGGCGCGCTGGTGGATTCGGCTCCCGCCGGAGCGGACATCTGGGTTGACGGCGGCCACAACGCCGACGGCGCCCGGGTGCTCTCCGCCGCCATCGCCGATTTGGAGGAACGGCACGCAGCGCCGCTGTTCATGGTGTGCGGCATGTTGAACACCAAGGATTCCGCCGCGTTCTTCCAGCCGTTCGCCGGGCTGGCGCGCAAGGTGTTCGCCGTGCCGGTTCCGGGCAATTCCATGAGCCGCAGCGCCGAAGAAACCGCCGATTTCGCCCGCCGCGCCGGGCTCACCGCCATAGCCGTTGCCGACGTGCCCGAAGCCTTCGCCGCCATCAGCGATGAAGTGACGGCCGAACCACCGCGCATTCTGGTGTGCGGCTCACTCTACCTCGCCGGCCACGTTCTGGCGCTGAACGGCACACCACCGCGATAACCGCTCGGGACATCGGGTGGACGGGGTGGACTTGGTGGACACTGGATTGCTTCGCTGCCGCTCGCAATGACGCGGCACCGGCGGTGCGACACGTCAACCGGCGGATCACGCGGATTCGTCCACCACGTCCACCAAGTCCACCAAAACTGCGTGGCTCACGCCCGGGCAGGCGCGCTCAATTGGCCTTGTTTTCGCCGTTGCTCTTCTGCGCCCGCTCCATCTGCTGGCGATAGAGGGCGACAAAGTCGATCGGATCCGGATAAATGGCCGGGAAGCCGCCGTTGCGCACCGCGTCGCCGACGATCTGCCGGGCAAAGGGGAACAGCAGGCGCGGCGCCTCGATCATCAGCGCCGGATGCAGCTGCTCCCGCGGAATGCCGGCCATGCGGAAAATCCCGGCATAGACCAGCTCGACGTTGAACAGCACCGTTTCACCGCGTTTCGCATCGAAATCCAGCGACAGGATGACTTCATACTCCTTCTCGCCCACCTGGGATGACTGCACGCCCACCTGAAGGCCGAACTGCGGCGTCACCTCGTCGGGCTGCAGCGAGCGCGGCGCGTTGGGGTTTTCAAAGGAAAAGTCCTTGATATACTGTCCCAAAATGGAAATGGACGGGGCTTCCTGTTCCTCGCCGGGGTTATTCGCTTCTGATTCCGCCATTTCGGAACTCCTCATCTTTCTGGACGTTTGGCCGTCCCGGATACTGTCTGTTGCACGACAACTGTTTTCAAGGGGCGCCGCCCCATGGACAAGGGGGCGTCGAATAATGAAGTCCGCTTGCGGCTAGCACGGTTTGCCGCGCGCTTCAAGACCCATTGACACATTCTTCCGCCCCGCCGGGGCGACGGCGGACCCGCCGGAACCGCTTGCCGCGCTTTGAGTCGGCGGAAATGCCGATGGTCCGGCAATCCATCCCACCGCTAACGCATTGAAATTTATCATATTTATTCGAACATGACCATCTTGCGCAAAAGCATGATTGAAAGTTTCACAGAATCCTGCGAGATAGCACGAATTATGCTCCCGGCTACCTCCATCAAGGGGAACCGAGGTATCCCGGAGTCCCAAACGCAGGCGAGACCCCTTCGGAGGCAACATATGAAGCTATCCACAAAATTGATTTTCGGCACCGTCCTGGCGGTCGCATTGTCCTGGCCGGTGATGGCCAAAAATTTGGTATATTGTTCGGAAGGGTCGCCCGAAGGCTTTGACCCGGCTCCCTATACTTCAGGAACTTCCTTTGACGCCTCGTCGCGTCCCATTTACAGCCGCCTTGTCGAGTTCAAGAAGGGCACCACCGAGATCGTCCCGGGCCTGGCCGAAAGCTGGGAAGTCTCCGCCGACGGCAAGGAGTACGTCTTCCATCTGCGCAAGGGTGTGAAATTCCACACCACCGGTTATTTCACGCCGACCCGTGAGTTCAACGCCGAAGACGTGATGTTCTCGTTCCTGCGTCAGCAGGGCGCCATTGAAGCCTGGAAGGAATACACCCCCGGGATCGAGTATGAGTATTACAAATCCATGGATATGCACAACCTGATCTCCAAGATCGAGAAGGTTGACGACTATACCGTGAAGATGACCCTGATCCGTCCGGAATCGCCGTTCCTCGCCAACCTGGCCATGGATTTCGCGTCCGTCGTTTCGGAGGAATACGCCGCCAACCTCGAAAAGGCCGGCAAGAAAGAGCAGTTCAACCTGCAACCCGTCGGCACCGGGCCGTTCGTGTTTGTGGATTACCAGAAGGACGCCGTCATCCGCTACAAGAAGTTTGACGGCTATTTCGGTGAAAAGGCCAAGGTCGACAACCTCATCTTCTCCATCACCCAGGACGCCTCGGTGCGCGGCCAGAAGCTGATCAAGGGCGAATGCCAGATCATGCCCTATCCCGTCCCCGCCGATGTCAAGAACCTCAAGGCGGACGCCAACCTGCAGGTGATGGAAGGCGCCGGCCTCAACGTCGCCTATGTGGCGTTCAACACCCTCGTGGCTCCCTATGACAACGTCGACGTGCGCCGGGCCCTGAACATGGCCGTCAACAAGAAGGCCATCATCGAGGCGGTGTTCGAGGGCGGCGGCATGGTCGCCAAGAACCCGATTCCGCCCACCATGTGGAGCTATAACGACGCCGTTCCCGAAGACAAGTACGATCCGGAAGGCGCCAAGGCTCTGCTGGAGAAGGCCGGCGTCAAGGACCTCAGCCTGAAACTGTGGGCCATGCCCGTCAGCCGTCCGTATATGCCCAACGCCCGCCGCACCGCGGAAATGATGCAGGCGGACTTTGACAAGATCGGCGTCAAGACGGAAATCGTCTCCATGGAATGGGGCGAGTATCTGAAGCGCGCCGCCGAAAAGACCCGTGACGGCATTGCCATCCTGGGCTGGACCGGCGACAACGGTGACCCTGACAACTTCATGCGCGTGCTGCTCGGTTGCGCGGCGGTCGGCGGGTCCAACC
>JAISTL010000132.1 GCA_031272615.1 Methylobacteriaceae bacterium
CCCTCGAAATGTCCGCAGAGCAGCACGACGCCCGGCCCCTGCGCCAACCGCCGGGCCCGGCTTTGGGTGAAGGGCCGGCCGCGGGCGGAAAGCACAATGCGCGCTCGCGGGTCGTCTTCGGCAACGGCGGCGTCAACGGCGGCGGCGACGATGTCGGCGCGCAGCACCATGCCGGGGCCGCCTCCCGCCGGCGTATCGTCAACGGAGCGGTGCACGCCGGAGCCGAACTCGCGGATATTGACGACGTCACAGCGCCACAGGCCCCTGCTCAGCGCCGAACCGGCGAGCGAACAGCTCAAGGGGCCGGGGAACATCTCCGGATAGAGGGTCAGAACGGTGGCGTGAAAACCGCTCACGGCGTTTCCTCCTCCCATGCCACCGTGAGTGCACCGCCGGGGATGTCGACGCGTGGCACAAAGGTGCGGGTAAACGGCACCAGAACCGTTTCGGGCGATCCGGGCCGGCGGATTTCGATGAGCGCGCCGGCGCCGTAATCGGGTACGGCGACCACCGTTCCCAAAACGTCACCGGCCGGGGTTCGCGCGGCGAGGCCGATGAGCTCGGCCATAAGAAACTCGTCGTCGCCGTTTGGTGGCCGCAGGCGGCTCTTTTCGACGAAGAGTCGCGCGCCGGTGAAGCGTTCGGCGTCTTCGCAGGTTGTCACGCCCTTGATGCGCACGAGAAAGGTGTCGGTCGCCTTGCCCGGCGCCGGGCGCAGCGTGTGGATGGCCACGCGCGTGCCGTCGGCGAGCATCAGCGGCGAATACCCGGCGATGTCGGCCGGGTTCTCCGTAAAGGACTTCAGGCGGATGTCACCCTTCAGGCCCCGGACGCGGCCGAATTCGCCCAGCAGAATCAACTCCTCCGGGGCAGAAACGGAAGGGGGGGCGCCGGGGCTCATGGCTGACGGTCCGTGGGGTGTTCAGCCGGAGCTCAGGCGGCGGGCGTATCCTCACCGCCGGCGGCCTTGGCCTTTTCGGCGGCGCGTTCCTTGGCCTTGGCGCCGGGCTCACCCTTCTTGGGGTTGTTGCGGGCCGGGCGCTCGGCAACGCCGCGTTCAGCGAGGAAGCGCAGCACTCGGTCCGTCGGCTGGGCGCCCTTTTCGAGCCAAGCCTTGGCTTTTTCGGTGTCCAGAATCACGCGGTCCTCGGCATCCTTCGGCTTCATCGGGTCATAGGAGCCGATGCGCTCGATGAAACGGCCGTCACGCGGCGAACGGGCGTCAGCGACGACGATCCGGTAATACGGGCGTTTTTTTGCGCCGCCGCGGGCGAGACGAATCTTTAAAGCCATGATGAGGTTCTTTCCTTCAGGTTTGCTGTTAAATCGATGAGAACGGTTGGGTTATTTCTTTTTTCCGGGAAACGGCAGGCCGCCGGGACCGGGAAGTTTCGGGCCGGGAAGGCCGGGGAAGGGCGGTGGCGTGCCGCCGCCGAACCCCGGGAACGGCATGGAGCCGCCGGGCAAAGGCGGCATGGGCGGCAGGCCGCCGCCTTTTTGCGCCTGGCGCTGCATCTGTTCGAGCATTTCAGGTGACGGGGCCGGCATGCCGCCGCCTATGCCCAGCATGTTGCCCAGCGCACCGAACATGCCGCCGCGCTTGCCCATGGATTTCATCATGTCGGCCATGCCGCGGTGCATTTTCAGCAGCCGGTTGATGTCTTCGACCTTGGCTCCGGAACCGGCGGCGATGCGGCGTTTGCGCGACGCCTTGAGAATGTCGGGGTTGCGCCGTTCCAGCGGCGTCATGGAATCGATGATGGCGCACTGGCGCTTGAGGACGCTGTCACCGAGGCCGGCGGCTTCAATCTGGTTTTTCATCTTGGCGACGCCGGGCAGCAGGCCCATCAGCGCGCCGACGCCGCCCATGTTCTGCATCTGGGAGAGCTGCTCGCGCAGATCGGAAAGGTCAAAGCGGCCCTTGCGCATCTTTTCGGCCATGCGCTGGGCCTTTTCCTGGTCCACCGCCTGCACGGCCTTCTCGACCAGGGCGACGATGTCACCCATGCCGAGGATGCGGTTGGCGACCCGGGCGGGGTTGAAGTCTTCCAGCGCGTCGACCTTTTCACCGACGCCCACCAGTTTGACCGGCTTGCCGGTGACGGCGCGCATGGAGAGCGCGGCGCCGCCCGGCGCGTCGCCGTCCATACGGGTCAACACGATGCCGGTGAGGCCGATGCGCTCGTCGAAGGCGCGGGCGGTGTTGACGGCATCCTGGCCGGTGAGGGCGTCGGCCACCAGCAGCACCTCGTGGGGCGTTGTCATGGCCTTGACGTCGGCCACCTCCTGCATCAACTCGTCGTCGATGGTGGTGCGGCCGGCGGTATCGAGTATCACCACGTCAAAGCCGCCCGTGCGCGCCGTCTCCAGCGCGCGGGCGGTAATCCGGCGGACGTTTTGCCCGGTGACGATGGGCAGGGTTTCCACCCCGACCTCACGGCCCAGCACCGCCAGCTGCTCCATGGCGGCCGGGCGGCGCGTGTCCAGCGATACCAGCAGAACCTTGCGTTTCTCCAGCAGGGTGAGGCGTCGGGCAATCTTGGCGGAGGTGGTGGTTTTGCCGGAGCCCTGAAGGCCGACCATCAGCAGCACCACCGGCGGCGCAGCGTCCAGGGAAATGGGTGCGGCCTCGGAGCCGAGCATTTCCACCAGCTGGTCGAAGACAATCTTGATGACCTGATGCCCCGGCGCCACGGACTTGACAACCTGAGCGCCCACGGCCTGTTTTCTGGCCTTGTCGGTGAAGTCGCGCACCACATCGAGGGCGACGTCGGCCTCCAGCAGAGCGCGCCGCACCTCCCTGAGCGCCGTGTTGACGTCCTCTTCCGAGAGGGCGCCGCGCCGCGTCAGGGCGTCAAGAATACCGGAAAGCTTTTCGGAAAGGCCGTCGAACATGGTCCACCTTCAGTCCCTGCTTGGTCAGCATCTGCGCAAAAGCCGAAACGCGCCCGAGGGCGCAACGCGCTGTCGGACGTGGACCTCCGGCGTCATCGATGAAACGCGCGCCGGGCGGCGGCTCCAAGCACAAAACGTCATGCTGATTTCCAGCCCGGCTCATAAGCGCTTTTGCATCCCAAGTCAAGAAAAGACAGAGGGCGGAAAAAGCAGGCCCGCGGGTGAGGGGGAACCCGCGGGCGAACGGAAAAATGCAAACTGAAAACCGGTTACAGGGTCGGCCGGCGTGATACGCTGTTGCGCGGCAGAATGTAGATATTGACCGAATCCGAAGAATCTTCACCGTGGTTGAGATTCGTCGGGTATTCCTCCAGATAGACATCCTTGACTTCCACCTGCTTGCTGGACACAAAGGTGGAAATGGTGCCGTAGGTTCTCTCGATGCCGTTATAGGGGCCGGAGTGGGTGAAGCGATAGGCGATTCCCGCCGGCGACAGGCTGTAGCTGATGCCCTTCGGCAGCTTGGGTTCCGGGTCCGGAATCGCGGCGATGGGCAGCATGAATTCAAAATGATAACTGGCGGGACGGGTCTCGAGGAAGGCCATCACCGGGTGGCCGATGGCCTTCAGACCCAGGTCTTTGGCGGTTTTTTCCAGGAGTTCGCGGTTGACGCGCACGTCGCTCAGCTGGTGTTCCCAGTTGCCTTCGCCTTCAATCACCAGCACCGGCTTGGGGTTCATGACCACCTCGTCGTAACGCACTTCCAGCGGCGTCGCGCGGGAGGCGGTGCGGGAGGCGCGTTCCTGCTGGGACAGCACGGTGATGTTGCCGCGGTCCGTATCGCCGGATTTCGCCGGGTTGGGCGTGATGATGTTGACCGTGTCGGCGTTCGGGTCCGGCATCGGGCGGGCGAGGGCCTGCGCCAGCTTCTCGGGGTCACGGACAATCGGTTCCGCCAGGACATCACGCACGGGAGCGGCCTCGGCGGGTTTCATCTTGACTTCCTGGGAAACAGGAGCCTGGCGTTTGCGCGGCCCTTCAAGGGTGGTGAACATGTGGGCCATGGCGAAACTGAACAGCATCAGAATGCAGGAAAGCACCGCATAGGGTTTGTAACTCAAATTCATTCGTGTATCCTCAACGGGGGCGCGCCTTATGCTGGCGCTGAAGACTAACGCGGGTGTATGCTTGAAACGGCGCAGTCCCCATTGTCGCAAACGACGCACCTGGGGCGGGCTCCACCGCCCGGCGGCATGACCGGGGGTCTGTGCTCATTCTCTTGAAAGAATATCGAAAACGTCTAAAACATTGGTTAACTATGCCGGATAATCCGGCGCAGGCGGAGGAAAAAAGATGGCGGAGGGGGCAATGCACGACAAATCATTCATTCTGTTCGATCTTGACGGAACGTTGACCGACCCGGAGGCGGGAATCACCCGCTCGGTGCGATACGCCCTGAATTCCTTCGGCATCGAGGTGGAAAAGCTGTCGGACCTGCGCAAATTCATCGGCCCGCCGCTGGCGCCGGCCTTCATGGACTATTACGGATTCAGCGCCGAACAGGCCCATGCGGCGGTTCTCAAATACCGGGAGTATTTCACCGACACGGGAATTTATGAAAACGCCCTTTATCCGGAGATTCCCGGCCTTTTGCAGAGCCTGGAAAGCGGGGGCAGGACGCTGGTGCTCGCCACCACCAAGCCCACGGTCTTCGCCCGGCGAATCCTCGAATACTTCAACATCGCCGGGTATTTCGCCTTTGTATCCGGCAGCGAACTCACCGGCGAGCGCTCGGAGAAGGCCGAAGTCATCGGCCACGCGCTCACCCGAGTGCCCGGCATCAGCGTCGGCGCGTCGGTGATGATCGGCGACCGCAAGCACGACATCCTCGGCGCCAAGGCGGTGGGGATGGCGAGCATCGGCGTGCTCTACGGCTACGGCGGGCGCGGGGAGCTGGAGGAAGCGGGCGCCGACGCACTCGTTGAGGATATCGCCGGGCTCGCGGCGCTGCTGGGGCAATCATTTTAGGGAAGGACTCACTCATGGTCAAAATCCGTGAATTCGATGCGACGCGTTATCTGGATAACGATGAGGTCATCCGGGAATGTCTCGCCGCCTGCCTGGAAGACTCCGACCCGGCGGTGTTTCTCACCGCCCTCGGCGATGTGGCGAAGGCGAAGGGTGTGACGCAGCTGGCAAAAGACACCGGCCTCAGCCGGGAAAGCCTCTACAAGACATTTTCGGAAGGGACCAAACCGCGGTTTGAGACCATTGTCAAAATTACCCGGGCCTTGGGCGTACCCTTGAGCCTCGGTCGGAACGCCGGACACGCCGGTTCATGAGGCGGGCCGGAGTGAATTCGCCTCTCCGGTGGTGTTCAAACGGCGGGATTTGTGTTAAGGCGTCGCCGCCCGGTATGCCGCCGGGCGGAAAACGGAGGCCGGACTCATGAGTACTCTTGCCGGAAAGCGGTTCCTGAAGATGAACGGCGCGGGAAACGAGATTACGGTTCTCGATCTGCGCGGCGGCAAAAGCGACGTGACGGCGCAGGACGCCCGGCGCATCGCGGCCTGGGAGCCGGCGGCCTTCGATCAGCTGATGGTGATTTTCGACCCGACAACCGAAGGCACCGACGCTTCGGTGCGGATTTTCAACACCGACGGCTCGGAAGCCGAAGCCTGCGGCAACGGCACGCGCTGCGTCGGCTGGGCGCTGCTCACCGACCCGCAGATGAAGCTTGCCGCCCCCGACAAAAACGCCGCGGGGCAGGAGCGGGTGCGCCTCACCATCGGCCGGCGGTTTGTGTGGTGCCGCCGCGACGGAGAGACGACCTTCACCGTCAACATGGGCGTGCCGAAGTGGAACTGGGATGAAATCCCGCTGGCGGAACCGTTTCACGACACCACCGGCATCGAGCTGCAAATCGGCCCCATCGATGATCCCATTCTCTCGACGCCGTCGGTGGTCAGCATGGGCAATCCCCACGCCATTTTCTGGGTGACGGATGTGGAGGCCTACGACCTCGCCGCCATCGGCTCGCTGCTGGAGTTCCACCCGATTTTCCCCGAGCGCGCCAATATTTCGCTGGCCCAGGTGGAAACCCGGGAGCACATCATCCTGAGAACCTGGGAACGCGGCGCCGGGCTCACCAAAGCCTGCGGTTCCGCCGCCTGCGCCGTGGTGGTGGCGGCGGCGCGCAAAGAGATGACCGGCCGCAGGGCGCGGGTAAGCCAGCGCGGCGGCGATTTGCTCATCGAATGGCGCAAGAGCGATTCACAGGTGCTGATGACCGGGCCGGTGGAACTGGAGCACGAGGGCGTTTTCCCGCCCGCGCTGTTTGAGGGACGCGCGGATGCCGGTTGAGGTGATCACCTTCGGCTGCCGGCTCAACGCCTATGAATCCGAAGCTATCCGGCGCCGGGCCGAGGCGCTCCCCGACGCGGGCGAGCTCTATGTCGTCAACACCTGCACCGTCACCGCCGAGGCAACACGGCAGGCGCGGCAGGCCATCCGCAAAATCGCCCGCGAACACCCCGAGGCGCGTATCGTGGTCACCGGCTGCGCGGCGCAGGTCGATCCGCGCTCCTTCGCCGCCATGGACAATGTGGCGCTGGTGCTCGGCAATGACGAAAAGATGCGGCCGGAAAGCTGGGCGCTGCTGCAAAAGCCGCAAAGCGGCGACGCGGGCGGCGGGAGAACCCTTGTGGGCGACATCATGGAGGCGCGGGAAAGCTTTGCCGGCGTGGTTGACGGCGCCGGCGGACGGGTGCGGGCGTTCATGCAAATTCAAAACGGCTGTGACCATCGCTGCACATTCTGCATCATTCCCTTCGGGCGCGGGCCGTCGCGTTCGGTGCCGGTCAGCGCCGTCGTGGCGCAGGCGCGGCGTCTCATCGAGGGCGGCGCCCGGGAAATCGTGCTCTCCGGGGTCGACATCACCAGTTACGGCAAGGATTTGCCGGGCGCGCCGGGGCTTGGAACCCTGGTCACTACCCTGCTCGGCGAACTGCCGGACCTGCCGCTGCTGCGCCTTTCCTCCGTCGATTCCGTGGAGGTGGACGAGGCGCTGCTCTGCGCCTTCGCCGAAGAGCCGCGCCTGGCGCCGCATCTGCACCTGTCGCTGCAATCGGGCAGCGACATGATTTTGAAACGCATGAAGCGCCGGCATCTGAGGGCGGACAGCGTGGCCGTGTGTGAACGGCTGCGGCGGCTGCGGCCGGACATCGTGTTCGGCGCCGACATCATCGCCGGGTTTCCCACGGAAACCGGAGACATGTTTGCCGAAAGCCTCAGCCTGGTGGATGAGTGCGGCCTGACGTTCCTGCACGTGTTTCCGTTCTCGCCCCGCCCCGGCACCCCGG
>JAISTL010000160.1 GCA_031272615.1 Methylobacteriaceae bacterium
TGTAGTACAGCGCCGGCAGCAGAAACGCGCTGCGGTTCGGAGTCGTCGCCCCGGGTTTGCGCGGCAGGCACTGGGAGAGATTGATGCCGCCGCACATGGCGACACAGTGTACCGAGGTCACCAGGCCGATGACGAACAACATGCCGTAACTCATACCGGTTTCGGCGAGACGCTCCGGCGCCAGGGTGTTGAGCAGGCCCGTCCATTCCAGAAAGGTGTAGAGGGCGACAATGATGATCAGCAGGCCGGTGAGGCGGTAGACGCCGGTTTTCGGGGTGCCGGAGAGAACCTGATAATCCAGTTGGCGGATGGCCGCGACGATATCGGCGCGGGAGACGATGGACGAATCCCAAGACACGGCGGCGGTTTCAGCGGCGTAGTCGACGTCGGCGTGCAGGACTCCGGCCATACCGCGCAGTTTGCGCTCGATTTTGTCCCGGCAGGCGGTGCATGTCATGCCGCCGATGCGCACTGTTTCGGTGTTGATGTCGGATTTCACGGGCCGTTCCCTCCTATGGACGCGATACCTGTAGCAGAGGGATTTGTAGAAATTATGTAGACCCGGAGGATAAAACGGACAGTCGTGCCGGGCCCGCCCGCTCCCTTTGCCGGTTATCCACCGGCGCCATCCGGCGGCGTCTGCGGATCGGCGGCGCGCACCACTTCCGGGGCCGCCGCGGCGCCGCCCTTCGATACGCCGACCATGGCCGGACGCAACACCCGGTCACCGATGGAAAAGCCCGGTTGGACCACCACGGCCACATGCCCCGCGGGGATTTTCGCATCGGGCATTTCGAACACCGCCTGATGCAGGTGCGGGTCAAACCGTTCACCCAACGGGTCGATTTTGCGCACACCGTGGCGCTCCAGCGTTTGCAGCAGATCGCGCTCCGTGAGTTCCACCCCGTCGATGAAGGGTTTCAGCGGATGATTCTCCAGGGCGAATTCCCCGGGAATGTTGTCCAGCGCCCGGCGCAGATTGTCGACGACATTGAGCATGTCCCGGGCGAAACCGGTGACGGCGTAGGCGCGGGTTTCAATGATATTCCGTTCCGCCCGCCGGCGGGTATTCTCCACCTCGGCCAGCGCCCGCAGCAAACGGTCGCGCAGCGCGGCGTTTTCAAGCTGCAACTTCTCCAGCGGATCCACCGGCTCCTCATCCACCGCGTCCCAAGCCGTCGGAGCCTCGGAGTCTTCAGGTGTTTCAGGTGTTTCAGGCGCGCCGGCCCCGGCGTCGGAGTCTTCGGGCTGTTCGGCGGTTTGCGGGCTCTGCTTTTCTTCCGGTGTGGTCGCTTCGGGGGCTGTGTCGGTCTGTTCGTTTGCCATGGTCATTCCGTTTTCGGTCAATCGCCGGCGACGGAGACATGTTCCGGCCCCGGCGGCGTTCTTTATATCATGTGTCGCGACGAATAAATCAAGGGTTTCGACAGGAAAAAACCTTTCCCGTCATGCGCTCAACACCGACGTCAGGGTTTGTCTCAGCAGCAGCGACACGTGCTCATCCTCCAGTTTTTTCCGCATCTCCGTCTGGATGTAAAAGGTGTCGACCACCTTTTCACCGATGGTGGAAATATGCGCCGAGGTGATGGAGATGTTGAATTCCGAGATGACCTTGGTCAGCTCATAGAGCAGGCCCGGGCGATCCAGCCCGGCCACTTCGAGAATCGTGTGGTCGGTGGCCTGGTCATTGTTGATGCGCACGCGAATCGGCACCTTGAAGGTGCGGCTGCGGGCCTTGCGCAGTTTTTTCTCCTGAATCAGCGAGGCGATGGTGACCTCTCCGGTGAGTGCTTTTTCGAAGGTGGCGATGATGCGCGCGGCGCGCCGCTCCTCGTCTTCCATGCGCTCGAAAGACTGCGCCAGGGTCACCGTGGTCAGGCCGTATCCGTGCAGTGTCGTGAACACCTGGGCGCCGACGATATTGGCGTCGGAGGCGGCGCACGCCCCGGCGGTGATCGCCAGCAGACCCGGGCGGTCCGGCGCGTACACCGTGATATCGGTGACGCCGGCGGCGGAATCGATACGCGCCTTGGCGCCGAAGGGCCTGCCCGACTCTTCGATACCAAAGATGAGGTCGGCGTGCTCCTTCTGGCGGATGAGATCGCCCCGCGCCCAATAGGTGGCCGTGTGATAACCGATATAGCGTTCCCACTGGTCTTCCGTCCAGCCCGGCAGCAGACGCCGCAGGGCCTGTTGGGCGTGGTATTTGCGCGCGTGCAGGCTCTCGGAACTGCCGCCGCCGAGAATCACGGCGGTTTCCGAGTAGAGGGCGAACAGCAGCTGCCCCTTCCACGGCGTCCAGATGCCGGGGCCCACCGCCTTGATGTCGGCGATGGTCAGCAGATAGAGAAGCTTGAGGCGCTCCTGGGATTGCACGGTTTCGGCGAACACGCGGATGGTCGCCGGGTCCGAAAGATCACGCCGCTGGGCGATGTTGGACATCACCAGATGGTGCTCGATGAGCCAGGCGACGGTGTCGGTTTCGTCGTCACTGAAGCCGAAGCGTGGCGCCAGCTTGCGGGCGATTTCCGCCCCCGCGACGCAGTGGTCTTCCGGGCGCCCCTTGGCGATGTCGTGAATCAGCGTGGTGAAATAGAGGACACGGCGGCTTTCCTCGCTCAGGGTCAGGGCAATGGTATCCACTTCCGGCGTCGAGCCGTTCTCGATGGCGGTCAGCGCCGCGACGGCATAAAGCGAGTGTTCGTCCACCGTATAGGCGTGGTACATGTTGAACTGCATCATGCCGACGATACGCCGGAATTCGGGGATGAACTGGCTGAGAACGCCGGAATCGTTCATCGCCCGCAGCACCAGTTCCGGCGACGTGCGCGACGTCAGGATATCCATGAAGAACTGGTTGGCGTCGGGGTTGGCGCGCAGCGCCCGGTCAATGAGGTGGCGCGCCTGCCGCGCCTCGTAGAGCGCTTCCGGATGCATGGGGATGTAATACCGGTCAGCCAGCCAGAACATGCGGATGATGTTCAGCGGATAAGCGGAAAACGCATCGGGGCGTTTCAGGGTCAGGCGGCCGTTTTCACGGATGAAATACGGGTCGTTGAGAAAGGCGCGCTTGGGCTGCGCCTTGCCGTGGAACCCGGCGCCGCGGTCGAGCGACGGCTCGTCCTTGACGTGTCGCGCCTCCAGCTCGGTGCAGAGGTACGCGGTCAGCATGCCGACGTCCTTGGCCACCAGATAGTAGGACTGCATGAACCGTTCCACCGCCGACTGCGACTTGCGGTCCGCGTAGCCGAGCCGCTGGGCCACCCCCCGCTGCAGGTCGAACACCAGCCGTTCCTCGGCGCGCCCGGAAAGAAAATGCATGTGACAGCGCACCCGCCACAGGAAATCCTCACAGCGGGCGAACAGCTTGACTTCCCGGCTGTTGACCAGTTCGTCGCGCACATGCTCGAAGCTCGCCTGCTGGGCGATGGCGAGATAGCGGAAAATCCACACCAGCGACTGCAAATCGCGCAAGCCCCCCTTGCCGTCCTTGACGTTCGGCTCCAGCAGGTAGCGGGATTCCCCGGCCTTGCCGATGCGCTGATCCCGTTCGTGCAGCTTGGCCTCGACGAACTCCCGCGGCGAAAGCTTCACCACCTCGTCGTGGAAGCGCTGCTTCAGTTGCTCGAACAGCGTCGCGTTGCCGGCGAGCCACCGCGCTTCCAGCAGGGCGGTGCGCGCGGTGTAATCACTGACGGAATCCCTGAGGCACTCGTCAATCTGGCGCACCGCCTGCCCCACCTTCAGCTTCAAATCCCACAGGATATAGAGAACCCCCTCGGTGATGGCTTCGCCCAGTTCCCGGTTGTCGTCGGAGAGCACAAACAGCAGGTCGATATCCGAGCCCGGCGCCAGCGTCGAACGGCCGTAGCCGCCGGTGGCGACAATGCTCACGGCGTTGATGGCGGCTTTGGTGTCGTCGATGAAGAGCTTCAGGATGATGGTGTCATAGATGGCGTTGACCACCGTGTCCATGAGTCCCGAGAGCGTGCGGGCGCACTGCAGGCCGTTGCCGGTTTTCAGCAGCGCTTCCTCCGCCCGCGCCCGCTCCGAAACCAGATACGCCTGGAGAATCGGGCTGAACTTCTCCCGCAGCGCCCCGGCGTCGGCGAAGGTTTCGTTCATGAGTTCAAAATTCAGACGCAGGCTTTCCTTGCGGGGCATCCAAGCGGTCATGACGGGTCCTGCAGGTTAGGGGGCATCGAGAATCGTCCGGCACAGAGGCGGCAAATCCGCCATCACCAACGGTTTCGGTTTCTTCACGGGTTTTGACGGCTTCGGTTTGGGTTTCGGATGCAGCACCTCGTCGGAGAACCACCAGTCCAGCTCCTTGCCGCAGCCGTCGCCGGCGGGCGGCGCCGCCTGGCCCACGCATTCGCTTTCACTTTTCAGGCAGCCGAGGCGGATGTGGAAATGATAATTGTGCCCCCAGGTCGGCCGGATTTTGTTGAGCCAGGCGCGGTCCTCCCCGGCGTCGCGGCACAGGGCGCGTTTGATGGCCGGATTGACGAAGATGCGCTGCACCCGGCGGTCTTTCGCCGCCGCCCGCAGCACCTTGAGATGCGAATCGGTCCATACCCGCGGGTCGATGTCCAACAGGTCCGCCCGCACCATATTGACGGCGGAGGTGTTTTCCCGTTCGGCGCGGGTGAGAGTCCGCCGGGGCATCGGCGTCAGCCAGATGTCGGCGTCCAGGCCGATTTGATGGGAGGCGTGGCCGGTGCGCATCGGGCCGCCCCGCGGCTGCGACATGTCGCCCACCAGCAGGCCCGGCCAACCGCTGACCTTGGGCTGGGAATCGGCGAATTCCTTGAGAAAGGCGATGAAGCGCGGGTGCGCCCAGTTGCGGTTGCGGGAGGGGCGCATCACCTGCCAGTGCTCGCCGTCATGGGGCATCATTTCGGCGCCCGCCAGGCAACCTTTCGAATAAAAGCCTACCACCGTCGGCTCGAATTCGGCGGGCGTGGTCTTGCGGCCGAACAGTTCCTTGGCTGGAGTATCCTTCGTGATGTTTTTCAGCGGCTGCAGCGGCGTCGGGTTGACGGAGCCCTTGTCCTGTCCAAGGGAGTCCGCGGCCCATCCGCAAAGGACAACCGCCGTGACGGCAATGAATACGGCGCTCGGTTTCATACGATTCTCCGGTTGCCGGGCTTTGGGCCCTGAAACGCCTCTGCCGGACGGCATCGGTCCCGAATCGGATTATAGGCTTTTCCGCCTTGCGGGGAAAGCCCGAAGGTCCGGTTATCCGTCACGTCTTTTCGTCATCGGGTTCAAGATCGCCCGCCTCCAGCAGATGCCCGGCGCGGTCCCGCTTGGTTCTGAGATAACCGGCGTTTTGCGGGGTCGGACGTCCGGTGACGCGCTGGTCCGACACCACATTCATGCCCGCTTCCCTGAGCGCCGCGATTTTGCGCGGGTTGTTGGTCATCAGCCGCACCTGGGTCACCCCGAGCTGACGCAGCATTTCCACGGCGAAATCAAAATGGCGCTGGTCCTGGTCAAACCCGATGATTTCATCGGCGTCGAAGGTGTCATACCCCTGCGCCTGCAGGCGGTAGGCGCGAATCTTGTTGGCGATGCCGTTGCCGCGGCCTTCCTGGTCGAGATAGAGCAGAATGCCGCCGTTGTGTTCGGCCATGAAACGCACGGTGGACCGCAGCTGGTCGCCGCAGTCGCATTTGAGGGAACCGAAGAGGTCCCCGGTGAGGCACGCCGAATGCAGCCGCGTCAGCACCGGGCGTGACAAATCCGGCGTGCCGACGATCACCGCCACCTGATCGCGCAGGCCCTCGCCGCCGCGAAACACCACAAATTCCGTCTGCAGAGCGCCTTCCAGCGGCACAAAGGCGCGGCTGACCGGCGCGATGCGCCGCACACGCCATTTGCGGTAGCGGCGCACCGCCTCCGCCGGAACCCGGGTCATATCCGGGTCCACCTCGGCGCCGCGTTTCAGGGGAATCACAATCACCGCCGGCAGCACCAGCGAAAGCCTCGCCAGTTCCAGCGCCACCCGGTCAGCCCATACCGGCGCCTGCAACGGCCCGTCCAGCCGGGCGTCGGGAGTGAGCGCCAAGCGCTCGATGGTCGGAATATCCAGCTCTTTCAGGGGAATGCAGCCGATGTCGGTGTGGGTGATATTCAGCTTGCGCAGCCGCGCTGACGACAGCACCAGGTGCGCCGCGCCGCCGGCCAGCTTCTCCAGAGCACTGCGATAGGCATCCGGCAAATTCTCGATGGACTGCACCAGAAACGCCTCGCCGCCCTCCTCCAGCACAACCGGATAGCCGCCGCGAAAATCGGCGATGGCACGTTCCACCTGCAGCGGGCCGGAAGGACGAATGGTTTCGGAGATGAGAGACATGACGACCCTGAGTTGCAACGCCTATCCGCCGAGCGGCGCGTTCACGCCCTCGCTGTTCTGCGAAGTCCGGCCTGCTTTACCATTTTCACCGCCGTTATCAAGCGTGTTGATGGCAGGTGCGCCACCGGAGCGGATTTCTTTTGACGGGGTCGATGGTCGACCAAAACATGTTCCTTCTCTTATTTTTTACAACCGGTATCCACATTTCACCAACAACGCTCTATGTTTTTATGCCGGGCGCGGTTTTTTCGTCGAAGATGCCGTGTCCGCCTGTCAAGGAAGGTGCTTTAACCGCTCATAAACCATATCACCCGAAGAGTCCTTCGGGTTTCCGGCGGATTCATTGTCTGTTAAGCTTAACGGGGTCAAAAGTTTTTTGTTTCTCCGCTTTCCCTCGGGGAGTATTGGAGTTGAGAGGCGTAGCGTAAGTTCAAAGTATCAGGAGAGTTCCGTGAGTCCGGAAAAAAACGGGGAGAGTTCAGTAAACTCCGGGAATCAAGGATTTGTGGTGGTTGACCGCCGGTTGTTTTATCCGAATGTTCTGGAGATGGCGTGCATTCTCGGCGCGCCGCTCATCGGCATCGCCCTGCTGGCGCTGTTTGGCTGAACGGCCGAAGTCCGGCGGCCCCGGGACAACACCGCCCATCTATTCCGATGACAACGGCGAGCGGGTAACGCCGATTTTGGCGGCGACAATGACCGCCTGGGTGCGGCTGTCGACATTCAGTTTGTCGAGGATTGCCGACACATGGGCCTTGACGGTGGCTTCCGACACATTGAGCTCATAGGCAATCTGCTTGTTCAGCAACCCTTCCGACAGCATCTTCAGCACACGGATCTGCTGCGGCGTCAGAGTGCCGAAGCGTCTGGTCAAATCAGCGGTTTCCTTGTCTTCCCTCGCGCTCAAATCCACGTCCGGCGGCACCCAGGTATCGCCGCCCAATACCGCGGAAATGGCCTTTCCCATCACATCGACATCCAGCGACTTCGGAATGAAGCCGGAGGCGCCGAACTCAATGGAGCGCCGGATGACGGAGGGGTCATCCATGCCGGACACCACCACCACCGGAATTTCCGGATGCTGGGCCCTGAGGTAGAGCAGGCCGGAAAAGCCTTCGACTCCGGGCATGTTAAGGTCGAGCAGCACCATGTCGATGTCGCCGGTTTCCGAGATGATACGCGACAGTTCCTCGGTGCCGCTGGCTTCGAGAACAACCACCGACGGAAGAAGCGAGTCCAGCGTTTGGCGCAGCGCGGCGCGAAACAGGGGATGATCGTCGGCAATGACAATGGTGGTTATGGGGGAAGTCATGTGATTTCTTCTCCTCCGTTGGGAGCCCGGCCGGCGCCGAAGCCGCCTTTATTCTTCGTGTGATTACGGCGATGCAACAAAAATAACATTTTCAGGTTCCCGTCAACTGTAAAATGATTATCCGTTGGTGGGAACGGGACCGGTGTTCCAGCACATAAAGGCCCTGCCAGACGCCGAACAACGCCCGGCCGTTGAGAACCGGCACCGAAAGAGTCGTATCCGTCAGACTTGTGCGGATATGGGCGGGCATATCGTCGGAACCCTCGAGGGAATGGCGGTACGATTCTTTTGTGGACGCCAGTCGTTCAAGGGCGTCCATCAGGTCGAGGCGCACATCCGGATCGGTGTTTTCCTGAATCGTCAACGACGCCGAAGTGTGCTGACAAAAGCAGGTCAGCAATCCGTTGCGGATACCGGTTTCCTTCACCCAGTCCTGCACCGCCCCGGTAATCGGCACCATATCGCCGCCCTGAGTCGTGACGGTGAGCCGGCCGGTCGCCTGGCGCGTCACCGGGCCGTGGTGGAGAGTTGTTATGGTCATGGACATCGTTTCCGCCGTTTGCTGCTGAACCGCCATTACACCCGAAGCACCGGCACGGCAAACGAATCGTCGGAATCACCCCGAAGCGGGGTGAAATCCGCGGGCGCGTTCCACCTTTGCCTACTGGCATAAACCGGAGATTCCTTTTATATATCGGTGCGAACACATTCTTGGGGGTTGCATGCCGCCTGACGAGACATTGTTTGTTCCGGCACTGCTTGGTTTGATTACGCTCGGCGTCGCGGCGTTGATCGCCTACCGCTGGGGCGTCGCCCGCACCACCCGCAAGCTGAAAAGCACCCAGCGTCTTCTCGATGACGCGTCAACGATGATTCAGCAGAATCAGAGCATTTTTCAGCGCGCCATGGACAATTCCCGCCAGGGGGTGCTGGTGCTCGACGGCGAGTTCCGCGTCGTCG
>JAISTL010000284.1 GCA_031272615.1 Methylobacteriaceae bacterium
AGCCGCCAAGTCCTTTCTCGTACATCGCGGCAAGATTTCCCAAACCTTTGGCGTTACCCTGATTCGCTGCCTTCTGAAACCAAACCAGCGCTTCCCTTTCATCCTGAATCGTGCCGCGCCCGTTGATGTACATGTAGCCGAGGCTGTTCTGAGCGGGAGCATAGCCCTGTTCGGCCGCCTTGCGATACCAGGCGAAGGCCTGGGCATCGTGCTGCAACACGCCATGGCCGAGAAAATAACGCTCTCCCATCTCATACTGATAGGAAGGGTCCTTCTCGTTCACAACCTTCTGCGATGAACTCTGACTGTCGGAGGTCACGTCCTTTCCCAGTTTGAAAGCAAACGGCAAAGCCAACGTATAGGCCGAAGTCCCGGAGTGGGTAGTCATCTATTAGCCCTTTTTCCTTACAAATAAAGATTTTTTCTCTCGGACAAACTCATTACATTTCATTAATCATTTCTATACCATATTTTCGGAACTGCGCAAGAGAAATATGGCTTTGTCCCACCCCTGAAATTAACTTAATCGTTTTTTTTAATACCAAATGTTAATTATTAAAACGCCGTTTCTTCCGTTTTTGCCGCTTCGGCGCCCCCCGGTTTTCCACAGCCTCTTTTCACGGTGAAACAGATTCAAAAGACTCAAGCGCCGTTCATCTGCCGTTGCCGATATATTAACAATTTACGTTTGACGTCTCGCGTACCGGCAATTTTGCGATGATTTCCGGGCGTCAAATTTAAGATAATACTCCCTTGAACCTCGCTGAATCCCGCGTCCCGTTTTTGCTGTTTTCCTTGTAATGCCCTAAATTTGCCGTTGGCTGTTGAGAGAAATTGCATTACAACATTGGTTAACCCGTCCCCCTGTCACGTCGTCCTCCATGTCTTCCACCCTGCACAAAATGCGTCCCGTCCGGGTCATCTTTTTCTCCGGCCTCCTCTGGAAACGCCGGCTGGTGTTCCTGGCCGGGGCAGTCAGCGTCGCCTTCGCCGCCATTGTTTTCGCCCTGCTCGCTGACGGCGCCGGCGTGTTTTACAAGAGTTGGGCGTCCCGTTTCCCCTGGTTGACGCTGCTGGTGACGCCCGCGGGCTTTGTCGCCTGTGTCTATCTGACGCGGCGCTATTTTGACGGCGCCCAGGGCAGCGGCGTACCGCAGGTCATCGCGTCACGGGGGTTCCGGCACCGGGCGCTGCGCCTCAAGCTGCTCAACGTCCGCATCGTCATCGGCAAAATCCTGTTGACATCTCTCGCCATTGCCGTCGGCGCGTCCGTCGGGCGGGAAGGCCCGACGATGCAGGTCGGCGCCGGTATCATGATGATGGCCGCGGCCTATGCCGGGTTGGGCCGCGGGCGGGGCTTGGTGATGGCCGGTTCGGCGGCCGGAATCGCCGCCGCCTTCAACACGCCGCTGGCGGGAATCATTTTTGCTCTGGAGGAAATGGTCAACAGCCCGTCGCGGCGCGTGAACGCCCTGATCATCGCCGCAGTGGTCGTTGCCGGATTGGTGAGCTTCATGGTGTTCGGCCATTACGTCAATTTCGGCAGCGGAACAAGCGTGCTGACCTCATGGGCGGACTGGGCGGCGGTTCCGCTCTGCGCGGTTATCGGCGGCACGGCGGGCGGGCTGTTCGGGTTGTTGATGGTCGCCTTGTCGTCGTCATCGATTGTGTGGATCAACCGCCTCAAGGCCCGGCGCCTGTGGTTTGCCGCCGGATGCGGCCTGGCAGTCGCCGTCGCCGCGCTGCTCACCGACCAGTTCGCCGCCGGAACCGGTTATGCCGAGACCAAAGCGATGCTCGAACAGGGCGCGCGGTTGCCGGTGTGGTATGCGCCGGTGAAGCTGCTGACAACCTTGCTCTCCGGCGTATGCGGCATGGCGGGCGGCATGATTGCTCCGTCCCTGGCGACGGGGGCGGGCTTCGGCTCGCTGGCCCATGCCGTTTTGCCCGATGTTCCCTTTGACGCCTTGTGCGTGCTGGCGATGGCCGGGTACTTTGCCGGTGTTATCCAGATGCCGCTCACCGCCTTTGTCATCGTCATGGAAATGACCAGCGACACCCGCATGATGCTGCCGCTGCTGACAACGGCCCTGATCGCCTCCGGCATTTCCCGGCTCATCAACCACGAACCGTTGTTCCACGCGCTGGCGCGCAACTGGGCGCCGGAGCGGATTTTCAAGCCGAAACCGCCGCGGCGGAAGGACTCTTCATCGCCGGGATCCGGCACGGCCGCCGGTTGAGCCGGTCGGGAAGCCGGCCGCCGCCGGGCTTCCCTCACCCGCCGTCCTTCGGGGGCTTGTCACCCTTGGACTTGCGGGCCCGCTTCGGTTTTTCCGGGGGTGAAACATCCCGCCATTCGGTGTGTTCCAGGGTGATGACGGCGTTTTCTCCCCTGCCCTTTTCCCGGTTGCGGCGCCAAGCGTCGTCCCCGGGCTCCGTTTTGCTGCGGAACACTTTGATGTCGAACTGTTTGCCCTTGAGTTTCAAGCTGACGAACGCCGCGATGGAGAGCACGAGACCAACGAGAAGCAACAGGCCGATGGACCAGATCATCAGCACGACGGCAATAAAAAACGAAAACACGCCGGTCATGCCGCGTGCCGTGGACCCGATGAAACCCGGACGCGTCAACAGGTTGCCGAATTTCCCGGAAAACGAGAGTCCGAGAATGGCAACGAGCCCGATGAGACTGACGACGAACATGACCGTCATTGTTCATTCCCCTGTCCGGCGCCGCCGGCCGCAGCGTTCTACAGCCGAAAGTCCTCACCCAGATAGACGCGGCGCACATCCGGGTTGTTGATGATTTCCTCGGACCCGCCCTCCATCAGCACGCGCCCTGAATGGATGATATAGGCGCGGTCAATGAGCCCCAGCGTCTCGCGCACATTGTGATCGGTGATCAGCACGCCGATGCGCCGGCCGGTGAGGTGGCGCACCAGATTTTGTATGCCGCCCACCGCGATGGGGTCAATTCCGGCAAACGGTTCGTCGAGCAGAATGACCGAAGGGTTGCCGGCGATGCAGCGGGCGATTTCGCACCGCCGCCGTTCGCCGCCCGAAAGCGCGATGGACGGAACCTTGCGCAAGTCGGCAATGCCGAATTCCTCCAGCAGGGCGGTGAGCTTGCGTTTGCGCTCCCTGGCCACCGGTTCCACCGCCTCCAGCACCGCCATGATATTCTGCTCAACCGTCAGGCCGCGAAAAATCGAGGCTTCCTGAGGCAGGTATCCCACTCCGAGCCGCGCGCGCTGATACATGGGCAGACGGGTGATGTCATGGGCATCCAGCGAGATGCGCCCCTGTTCCGCCTGGATCAGCCCGGTGATCATATAGAAGATTGTGGTCTTTCCGGCGCCGTTGGGGCCGAGCAGGCCGACGGCCTCGCCGCGCCGCACGTGCACCGACGCATCCATGACCACCACCCGGCCGCGGTAGCTTTTCCGCAAGCCCC
>JAISTL010000280.1 GCA_031272615.1 Methylobacteriaceae bacterium
GTTCTGGTGCAGTGTTTCTACGCACCCGGCGGCTCGATCATTCTCATGGAACAGCCGGAAATTCACCTGCATCCCAGTGCGCAAGCGGCATTGGCCGACGTGATGATCGATGTCATCAACTCCAAGGAAAAAGACAAAAACAGGGATATTCAGCTCATCATCGAAACTCATTCGGAGCATTTTCTGCGGCGCCTGCAGCGGCGCATCGCCGAAGACAAAATCTCTCAGGAAAAAGTATCGGCTTATTTCGCCGATATCACCAGGACGCCCGCAACCCTGGAACCGCTCGAACTCGATATGTCCGGCAACATTCTCAACTGGCCGGAAAACTTTTTCGGCGACGAGATGACCGATATCACCGAGCAGGCCAAAGCGGCGATGAAAAAACGGATTCAGGGAAAAGCGGGGTCGGAGGCGGCCGAATGACGCTGCCGAAGCTCTGCCTGCTGGATACCAATGTGCCGGTCACGGCAAATCTTGCCGCTCGACCGGAACAGGCTTCCGACGTGCCGGATGCCTGTGTGCTGGCGTGCATCGAAGCGGTTGAGCATGTCGTCAAAACCCGTGGACTGGTTATCGATGACGGCGATGAGATCCTCGCGGAATACCGGAAACACCTGCACATGCGTGGGCAACCGGGGGTCGGCGACAAGTTCGTGAAATGGATTCACGACCATTGTTGGCGGTTGCCCGCCTCCCAAAAAGTGCACATCACAAAGAACGGCGAGTCATATCACGAGTTTCCGGCGCATGAGGGTTTGAAGGATTTTGACATATCCGACCGGAAATTTGTCGCCGTGGCCAACGCGCATCCCGCCAAACCGCCAATCGTACAGGCCACCGACAGCAAATGGTGGGGGTGGAAGGACGCACTGGCCGAGGTCGGGATCACCGTCCGTTTCCTCTGCCCGGACTATAGTGCATCAAAGTTTACCAGAAAAATGGGGCCGTGACGCTGACGGCCTCACACTTCCGCATCATCCACGGCCGGCGCCGCGTCACCCGCGGGGAACGAAGCAAGCCGGAACGACCCCAGCCATCCGCAGTGACTGCTCATCATGGCCCGTACACAAAAAAAGTGCTTCGTTCAGGCCGGACACCGCGGTCAGCGCCCCATTCCGCCGGGCGATTTCGCCGGACAACCCCCGCGGCGGATACATATTTCAGTAGCCCGTCGCGCCGGGATGACATAAGGAATGCTGAACGCAAACTGTGGCGGCACGCTGATGACACGAAAAATCTGGCACTACTGCACCACCCATGACAGCCCCTGCCGGGTCATTGACAAGCAGACCCTGTGGGGGCGGACGGTGTATCGCGTCTGGCTGCTGAACGGGGGCATGGTGGTGAACGTGCCCCGCTCGGCGCTGCGTCTGCTGGAGACGGACGTGGACCCGGAGCGCGAGGCCCGGCGCATCGCCTACACCACAGCCGCCGCCGCGGTGGCCGGGGTGCTGGAGGGTGTTGGCGGTGACATTCTGCTGGCGCCCATGGAGGCCAACGTCATCCCGCTGCCGCACCAGATCCGCGCCCTGTCGCGCGTTGTGTCGGGAGGCCGGATGCGCTGCCTGCTCGCCGATGAGGTCGGCCTCGGCAAGACCATCGAGGCCGGGCTGGTGCTGCGCGAACTCAAACTGCGCGGGTTGGTGCGCCGCACGCTGGTGGTGGCGCCCAAGGGGCTCGCCACCCAGTGGGTGGCCGAAATGCACACCCGCTTCAATGAACAGTTCCGGTTGATCCTGGGAGACGACATCGACGCCCTGCAACGGCTGGCCGGGGGAGCGGGGGAGCGCGGCTCCGCCTGGGCGCGGTTCGACCAGGTGATTGTGTCGCTGGATTCCGTCAAACCGGTGGACCGGCGGCGCGGCTGGAGTGCCGAACGTCTGGCCGACTATAACCGCGGCCGGTTCGAGGACCTTGTCACCGCCGGGTGGGATTTGGTGATTGTGGACGAAGCCCACCGTCTCGGCGGCAGCACCGATCAGGTGGCCCGCTACCGCCTCGGCCGGGCATTGGCCGGGGCCGCGCCCTACATGCTGCTGCTCTCGGCCACGCCGCATCAGGGCAAGAGCGACGCCTTTCACCGGCTGATGAACCTGTTGGACAGCGAAGCCTTTCCCGATGCCGAAAGTGTCTCCCGCGAGCGGGTGGCCCCCTATGTCATCCGCACCGAAAAGCGCCGGGCGGTGGACGGAGACGGCAAACCGTTGTTCAAACCCCGCCGGACGCAGCTCCTTCCGGTGGCGTGGGAGAGCCGCCACCACCTGCAGCGGCTGCTCTACGAGACGGTGACCGATTATGTCCGCGACGGTTACAACCGGGCGCTGAGGGAACAGCGGCACCATATCGGGTTCCTGATGATCCTGATGCAGCGTCTTGTGGTCTCCAGCACCCGCGCCATCCGCACCACCCTGGAGCGGCGCCTCGCGGTGCTCGAAGATGGGCGCGGGCCGGGCGGGCCGGAAAACGATGAAGCCGAGGCCATCGATGAGCTTCGCGACATGGACGGTCAGGAACTGCTGGACGAGTTGGTGAATACCCGACCGGCGGCGGAACACGCTGAAATCACCCATGTGAAAACCCTGCTCGAGGCGGCACGGAGCTGCGAACAGGCCGGGCCCGACGCCAAGGCCGAGGCGCTGATGCAGTGGATTTACGAACTCCAGGCCGAAGAAAACGACCCGGACATGAAGCTGCTGATTTTCACGGAGTTTGTGCCGACCCAGCAGATGCTGGGGGAGTTTCTCGAAGCCCGGGGAATTTCCGTGGTGATGCTGAACGGCTCCATGGATATGGAGGAACGCCGCTCGGCCCAGGAGGCCTTCCGCACCTCCCACAGGGTTCTGGTATCAACCGACGCCGGCGGCGAGGGGCTGAACCTGCAATTCGCCCATGTGGTCATCAACTACGATGTGCCGTGGAACCCCATGCGCCTGGAACAGCGCATCGGCCGCGTCGACCGCATCGGCCAGACGCGGACGGTGCGGGCGCTCAACTTCATTCTCGGCGGCTCGGTGGAGTTCCGGGTGCTGGAAGTGTTGGAACAGAAGCTCTCGGTCATCCTCGAGGAGTTCGGCGTCGACAAGACCGGCGACGTGCTGGATTCGGCCCGGGCCGGTGAACTGTTCGAGGATGTCTATGCCACCGCCATCCTCGACCCGGGCGGCATCGACGCCTCGGTGAACCGCACAGTGGAGCGCCTCAGCGACGAAATCCGGCAACAGCGGGAGTCCATGGTTCTTTCCGGTGTTTCCGACGAACCGGACGTCGAGGCCGCCGGGCGCCTCAGCGCCCATCCGCTGCCCCATTGGGTGGAACGCATGACGGTGAACTATATCCGCGCCCGCGGCGGCAGCGCCGAACGCAAACTGCGGGGGTGGGACCTGACGTGGCCCGGCGGCGAAGTGCAGCGCCGGTGCGTTTTCTCGTCCGCAGAGGCCGAGGGCCTGCCTGATGCGACGCTGCTTACCCTTGAAAACAGCCGCATCCGCGGCCTCGCCCTCAACCTGGAGCAAATGGCTCCGGGCGAACCCGTCGCGCGCGTCTCTGTCAGCGGCTTGCCCGACGGCGTCTCAGGGCTGTGGGGGCTGTTTGAAATCCGCCTGCAGGCGGCGTTTGCCAGGGAGACGGAGGCTCTGCGTCTGCCGATGATCCGCCGCGGTTACATCGGCGTGTTCGCGGCCGATGACGGCAAACTGTTTCTGCCGACGGCGCGTCATATCCGCGATACGCTGCAGACGACCGACGTGGCGGTGTCCGGCGTTCTCACACCCGGGGAGTCCGCCGCCGCCTTCGACAGCCTGCTCCAGGCCGCCGAGCAGGCCGGACAGAACCTGTTCAACACCCTGCAGCAGGCGCATCGCGGCATTCTGGCGCGGGAGGAGGAACGGGGAACGGTTTCCTTCGCCGCGCGACGTCGCGCCATCGACCATGTCGGGCTGCCGGAAGTGCGGCGGTTCCGGCTGGCGCGCTGCACGGCCGAAGAAGCCGATTGGCGTCGCGCCCTGCAGGCGGCGCGGGAGGTTGTGCCGGAAATCCGGCCGCTGTTGATGCTGCGGATCGGCGGGGAAGGGGAGTGATGATGACGTGGCGGGACAGGATATTGAGCGAGTTCGCGCCGAAGGTGGCGAACCTGACCCTGGTGGCCGACCCTGACGGGTTGCTGAGCGAGGAACAAACGGCTCTGGAACTGCGCCGGCGCGGGTTCGACATCATCGGGTTCAATGACCCGATTGAATTCCGCTTCGCCTACGAGTCCCGATACCGCTCGCTGTGGGACCGCGGCGCCGAGACCGAGCTGGTGGTGGCGCTCCGCTTGCCGGATACCGGACTTGAGGCGCTGCCCTATGACCTTCTCCAGGCGGGACGCAGGCTCTCGTTCAGTCTTGGAGCGCTGTTCCCGGAAATGAGTTATCCGGTCATCGAAAAACTCGACCGGGGCTTTCTCGACGCGCTGTTCGATGCCGCCCG
>JAISTL010000319.1 GCA_031272615.1 Methylobacteriaceae bacterium
GGTTACATTCAGCAGCATCAGCACCACCGCCCCGGCAAAATTCACCAAACCGCCCCAAGTGCCGCCCCACAAGCCCTCATGAATCTGCTTGAGCAACCCCGGACCGTTGTTGGGTTTCAATCCATCGGGCGTCACAAACCAATTGTGCACGCCGTCCGCCGCGGCCGCCTGCAGAATGTTCATGCCGCGCATGGAGCGGACCGAGATGACGCCTTTCATGTCCGCCTCGCGGGAAGCGACATCCAACACCTGAACCAACCCCGAAAGCCCGGGTTGAGTCTGTTGGCGCGGTGCTGGAGGTTGGCTTCCGCCGAAATCGATCAGCAGTGCTGAAAGCGGAATGATGAGCAACAGTGGAAACAGGACGATACCGAACCCGAAATGCCAGCCGAGCAGCGTGTTTTTGATGCGCGGCCACACCAGGAACGGCCCGGAGAGCATCAGGATGACCATGGCGATCGCCGCAATGTCCGGCAGCGCCTTGAGATAGGGAAACAGCATCATATGGACGCGCTTGGCGGTATCGAAGATATCGCCGGAAGCGGCGGCCGCCGGAGCGCCGCTGGCGATGTCGACCACTTTGGACGACATGGGCGCACCGCGTCCGCCGCTCACCAGAATCATGGTTTTGCCGTCGGGAGAAACCTGCAGCGCCATCGCCTTGCCGTCAGGATCCGCCTCGGTGATGCGCGCTTTCAGGGTTTCGACGTCGAAAGCCGCCCGCTGCTCGTAGACCGACGTGTTGACGATGCCTTCATAGACCGGCTTCAGAGCCAGTATGCCGCCGGTTATCAGCATAATGGTGAAAACAGGAAACAAAATCAACGCCATCCAGCGATGCGCCACCAACAGAACGGCACGAATCCGTTGCCCGGCGGCGACGAAATTTCCGTGCGTCACGCGTCGCAGCACATAATAACACGCTACCAGAACAACCAGAATAATACCGATTGATTTTCCGTTCGTCATAAGTCTCTCCCATGGAATCCTGGCTTGGATGACGGTTCTATCGCATGGAAAAATATCACGGCAATACCGGAAAACAGGAAATATGTAATGGTTTATCGCAGCATCCACCGGCGACATGATTTGTTACACTTTTCTTTGCCCGTTGAGCGCCGGAATCCCGGCGCGTTTTTCGCCAAGTCCACACACCTTGGTTAACAGGTTCGGCGGTCAAAGCCGCAAAACACGACGCCGCAAAACACGCCAAACACAGATAGTTTGTTGTTTTTTTTAGTATTTTTCCGGTCGTTAACGAAGTTTTACGTTTATTAACAAAAAAGGTTTCCAGAGGCGGCGGGACACTGTAGATTAGCGGCGGGGCATTGTATCCGGCAACGGCTGGTACATCCCGCGGGAAAGGCGTCACCCATGTTGTCGCATCCCCCGATGTTTAAGTTGCGCGTAAGGAAAATTCGGTGTTTGTACGTTCCGGTGGATAAAATAAACAAAAGTAGCGCGGCGCATATCCGCCGCGGTGTTGTGTGCCCCGAGTGTGTAGCGTAGTTTCAGAGTTGAACCATGGCAGTGAACCAAACGAAACTCGATGAGCCTGTAAGTGCGGATTTGGATCCCGAAACCGGTGTTCCGAACACGCCGGTTGCCGAACCGGGCAGCGGCTCGTCTATTGATGAAGCCGCGACTCCACCCGTCGACTCCGCCGATGAACTCCTTTCCGGCATCAAGCCGGACACCGAAACGCCTTTTGACAGCGGCACCCGATTTGAAGACCTCGACCTGGAAAAAGACCTGCTGAAAATCGAGGATGATTTCATCAACGGACTGAAGGCTGCCAACGAGCGGGACGCGGCCTCCGCGGCGGGAGAAGCCGCCGCCGGCACATCCGCCGCGACGATGAAGAAAAACCGCCCGGGGTTGGGTTTCCAAGCGACCCGCAGCGATGCACCCACCGGCATTCCCGCCGGTCTCAAAACTCCCGCCGCCCAACAGAAACTGACATTTCCACATGTGGTGACGACTCCCGCCAATGACGACCGCGCCGACGCGCTGCTGTTCGCCGGTTCCGGCACGTCTTCGCCCTCGCGCTGGCCCTATGTGACCGCCACGGTGTTTTCGGTGCTCTGGGTCGGCGCCCTGGCGGCATGGTTCTTCGATCGGTTTGCCGTTGACGGTATCTCCGGACTGCTGGCGTCTCTTTCGACCGGTATTATGGATTATCCCGTACTGGCTCTGGGCTCAGCCGGCATCATCGTCCCGGTTCTGTTTTTCTACGCCGTTGCTACGCTCATGGTACGTTCGCGGGAATTGAAAATCGTCTCCCGCGCTGTGTTCGAGGTGGCGGGCAAACTGTCACAACCGGACAAATTCTCCTCCGATGCCGTGATGTCGGTGTCGCAAATCGTCCGCCGCGAAGTCGCCGCCATCGGCGACGGCGTCGAACGGGCCCTGGCCAGGGCCGGAGAACTGGAAACCCTGGTGCGCAGCGAAATCTCAACGTTGGAGCGCGCCTATTCCGACAATGAAATCCGTATCCGCGCTCTGATTGACGAACTCGTTACCCAACGTGAATCCATCATTCTCAATGCCGAGCGGGCAAAGAACGCCATCAGCGGCGCCCACCAGGGCCTGGCAAAAGATTTGGAAAATGCTGCGGACCGCGTCGTCAACGCCATGACTCAAGCCGGCGACAAGGTAACCGAAGCGCTTGAGAGCCGCGGCGAGACCATTACCGTTTCTCTCGGCCACGCCGGTGAAAAGATCATCAGCGACATGCATGACCGGGGCGTTGAGCTTGTGGACAAACTGGGCCAGCGCAGCGACGCCTTCCAGACAGACCTGGTGGCCATCGGCAACACCATCACTTCGTCCCTTTCCGCCAAGTCTGACGAAATCCGCACAGACCTGGTAGCCATCGGCGACACCATCACTTCGTCCCTTTCCGCCAAGTCTGACGAAATCCGCGGCTCGTTCATCGAAACCGCAAAGAACCTGGAAAACAGTTTTGCCGAGCGCGGCGTCGAAATCGCCGACAGGATTTCCCACTCCAATGATGACATTTCGGTTTCCGTCGACGCCATGGTGAACAACCTGGTGGAGCGCGGCCGCGAACTGTGTGACTCCTTTGAAACCACCGCCAGATCCGTGGAACAGCGGCTGTCTGACCGCGGCCGTGAAATCACCGACACCCTTTCCAAAACCGGCGAACAGGTCACCGGCGACATCGCCCGTCACGGCGTCGAGGTCTGCGACCAGATGGAAAAGAGCAGCCGGGATATCGGCATCCAAATCGGTCTTTCCGGACAGGAAATCCAGATTCACCTCGAAGACCTCATCCGCGGCACCGACGAACTGTTTGTACAACGGGTCGACTCCATGGCATCCCGTGTTGAGGCTGCCAGCCGGAGCGTCGATGAAGCCATCACGGCCAACGGCGATGCCTTGGAGGCCCGCTTGAAGTCCGTCGCCGATATGGTGTCCACGACCGTTGCCGGCGGTATCGACGATTTGCAGGCTTCTCTCACCACCCACGAGAAGGAATTTGCCTCGATTCTCGACACCCATCTGCTGACGGTCTCCGACAAGCTCGGCAAGACGGAAGCCGAATTCATCGCCGCCGTTTCCGATCAGTCTGAACGGGCGAAATCGTCTCTGGATAACGTTATCAACGCCTTCGCCCAAACGCTGGATTCCCGCGCCGAAGCACTGGCCAACACCCTCGGCGGCAAACTCACCTTGTTTGCCTCGTCGATTTCCCGCGGCGGCGAAATGGCGGAACGCTTGTCCGACAATCTGCTGACAGTTTCCGAATCCATCACCGTCAACCTGGCCGATCTCGATCGCACCGTGACGGTACAGGGCAAGCATTTGGCCGACACTCTCAATGATCGGACCAAGGCCGCCATGGATATGATCAAGACTCAGCTGAACGCCGTGGAGCAGCAAGCTGCCCGCAGCGCAGCCGATCTCTCCGGCGGCTTCGACAGCCTGCTCACCCGGGTCGACGACGCCCTGGATACCCGTGCCAACGCGCTCAATGAGGCGATTGTCGCACGCACCAGCGAGATGGCGCGCGTCATGGCCGAAGGCGGCCGCGAAGTGGCCAACGCCCTTGAAACCCGTGTCGAACAACTCACCAAGACCATCAGCTTCAAGAGCGACGCCCTCGGCCAGAACATCATGGCCAAGGCGGAGGAAATCAATCGCGTTCTGGAACGCCGGGCGCAGGAAATCTCCGACAATATGGATATTTCGGCGCAGAACTTTGAACAGCGTATCCTCGTGCCCATGGAGAGAATTTCCTCGACCATGGACGAGCGCAGCACCAGCATCTCCGCTGATATCAACAACCGTATCATTACCCTTTCCAACGTATTTGACGTCAAGGGGCGCGGCCTTGTCGAAGACATCGACAAGAATCTGAAAGAGGCCAATCGTATATTCAACGTCGGCAGCAGTACGCTGATCACCGACCTGACGACACGCATCACCGAGATCTCCGAAACCTTCGACACCGGCGCGGAAAAGGTTTCCGGCAAGCTGGGCGAACATATTTCAACCATGGCCTACCTGCTGGATCAGCGGGCCGGCAACATCCTCTCCTCGCTTGGCGAACGCATGAACGAAATCAACGGGATGCTGGCCCGTGAAGGCACAACCCTCATCGACTCCATCGAAAAGCGGTCCCGTGAATTTGCCGACGTCTATTCCAATTCCTGCCAGACTCTCGGGGCATCGGTGGAACTGGGAGCTGAAAAGGCCTCGCAGCTGCTGCTCTCCACCAACGACCGCATTCGCGGCGAAGTGGCGGGTGTGTTGGACCGTGTCCAGGAAGCCAACCACGTTCTGCAGCATGTCATCAACAGCGCCGGCGGCAACCTCAAGTCCGTGGAAAGCAATCTCGCCGGACGCGTCCGCCAAATCGACACGCTGCTCACTGCAGTGGCCACCCATACCGGGCAGGCCGCGGCGCGGGTCAGCGAGCAGACCGAAGCGCTCAACGTTGTCGCCTCCGGCGTTATCCAGCAGGCATCGGCTCTTGCCGACAGTCTGGACGAACGTTGCGACCGGCTGGCATCCAACACCCAATCCCAGGTGAGCGCCATGAACTCGCTGCTGGAAGACTTCGAGCAGCTTGAACACAGGCTCAACGAGTCACTGGTGGAACGCCAGAACGCCATCGAGGAACTGCTGGCCGGCATGGGTGAGCGGTCGACGAGCATTCAAAACGCCGCCCGTTCGCTGGAAATGGTTGCGGACAATTCCCTGCGCTCGGTACAGCAGAAGGCGCAGGATATCAGCGCCCTGATCGAGCATTCTTCCACGTCGACAACCGATGCCATCTCCCAGCAGTTTGAGCTGGTCCGCCAGGCGACCAACGAGGAAAGCCGCCACACCGCCGCGGCGCTGCGTGAGGCATATCTGGAAGCGGCTCAAGAGATGAACCAGGCCGTCGGCAACGCCACTGCGGAATTCCGCAACACGTTGAATTCACTGCGTGCCATGACCTCGCAGATCCGCGAGCAACTGGATGCGACCCGCGCCGAACTGCAGCAGGGCCTGTTGCAACTGCCGGAGGAAACCGCGGAAACCACCGCCAATATGCGGCGCGTCG
>JAISTL010000322.1 GCA_031272615.1 Methylobacteriaceae bacterium
CCTTCGTTACGCAGCAACGCTCCGAGCCATGTGGCGAGGGCGACGGCACTGCCGGCGATGCTGCCGGCGGCGGACAGGTGCAGGCCCACGGTGCCGAGGTGCCACGTTCCGTCGGCGGATTTCCAGTAACCGGGCGCAAGGCCGGGAACCGGGTCGGTCCAGATGTCGGGAGCCTTCAGGAAAATGCCGAGCGGCGCACAGATTTCGCTTTGCAGAAAGGCATCGAGAAACGCGCCGCGCCGTTCCATTCCGGCCTCGATGAGGCGGGTGCCGGTGTTGGAATAGGAGATTTCCGTGCCGGTTTCAAAGTTCAGGCGGCGGAAGCGGGCGCAATAGGCGATGAGTTCCGGCCCGGTGGTGGCGGTGTAGATGGAATGACCATGGAGCGTCATGGCTTCGCGGACATCGGGCAGGCCGCCGGACATATCCAGCGCCCGGCCGACGGTGACCGCCGCCAACGCCGGTTGCAGTTCCGGCAGCAGGCTCCCCAAGGTGTCGTCAAGGGAGATGATGTCCGGCCGCAGGAGGACATGGGACGCGAGAAAGTGCTTGGTGACCGAGGCGTAGCGCGACACCGTGTCCGGCGTGAAGGGGCGGAGCGTCGACAGGCTTTCGACGCCGCCGCTGACGGCGAAGCGAATGCCGCCGGCGTCAAAACCGACGATGGCGCCGCCGGGAGTCTCGGCCGTCCAGTCGCCGGCAAACGTCCGGGCGGCGGTTTCAGCGGCCTGCCAGTGTCGGGATGTCGGCATGTCTCATACCTCCACGGGGTCTTCCAGTTCCACCGTCAGCGCCCGAAGCTCGGCGGTGTGCGGGTGTTTGATTCTTCCGGCGCGGAGGTCGTCCGACGACAGTTGCTCGACCATCTCGCCGTCGAGCATGACGCCGAGGCGCGGGCACAGGTGCGATACCACCGCCAGATTGTGGCTGACGAGGATGTAGGTGAGGCCGCGGCGGCGGCGCAAATCCACCAGCAGGTTGAGGATTTCCGCCTGCACCGAGACATCGAGGGCGCTGGTCGGTTCATCCAGCAGGATGACCTCCGGCTCGGCGATGAGGGCGCGGGCGATGGCCACGCGCTGACGCTGGCCGCCGGAAAGCTGATGAGGGAAGCGGAAGCGCACCGTCGGCGGCAGGGCGACATCGCTGAGCGCCTTCTCCACCCGCTGCTCGATATCCGGCATACCGTGGACCATGGGCAATTCGCTCAGAATCCGGTCGATGGTCTGGCGCGGATGCAGGGAGCCGTATGGGTCCTGGAAGACCATCTGCACCTTGCGGAAGAAGGCCGGCGGGCGTTTCAGCGGCGCGTTCACGCCGTTGAAGGCGATGCGGCCGTCCCAACGCTCGTTGAGACCGGCGACGGCGCGCAGAATGGTGGATTTGCCGGAGCCGCTCTCACCGACAATGCCGAAGCTGTCGCCCGTCGGCACGGTGAAGGAAACACCCTTCACCGCCTCACGCTCGCCGAACCGGATTCTCAGGTGTTCAACGTCAATCATGGGTTCATCCAGGCCGGGTCGCGGTTCAACACCGCCAGTTGTTCCTTGGGTTGCAGCAGCGAGGGAATGCACTCCAGCAGGCCGCGGGTGTAGGGGTGTCTGGCGCGGTTGAGCTCCGCGGCGCGGATTTCCTCCATCACTTTCCCGGCATACATGATGGCGACGCGATCGCAGAAATGCGACACCAGCGGCAAATCGTGGCTGATGAGAATCAGCCCCATGCCGCGGCTGGACACGAGGTCTTCCATCAGGCGCAGGATTTCCGCCTGCACGGTGGCGTCGAGAGCGCTGGTCGGCTCGTCGGCGATGAGCAGTTCCGGGTCCGGCGCCATCATCATGGCAATCATCGCCCGTTGGCCCATGCCGCCGGAGACCTCGTGCGGATAAAGCGCGGCAACGGCCTTGGGGTCACGGATTTTCACCTGGTCCAGCAGGGTGATTGCCGCCTGCATCGCCTCCCTCCTGGTGCCGCCCTTGTGGGTATACCAGGCCTCGGCAATCTGCACGCCGATGGTCTTGACGGGATTGAGGGAATACTTCGGGTCCTGGAGGATGAAGCCGGCGCGCTTGCCGCGGATGCCGCGCATCGTCTTTTCGTCGGCGGCGAGAATGTCGATGCCGTCGAAAGCCAAACGGTCCGCCTCGATGACGGCGTTGTTAGGCAGCAGCTTCATGATGGCGCGGGCGGTGACCGATTTGCCCGAACCGCTCTCACCGACGATGCCGAACTTCTCGGCGCCGATATTCATGGATATGCCGCGTACCGCCTCGAACACGCCGGTGCGGGAGCGGAAGGAGATATGCAGATTGTTGATGTCCACCAGCATGAGTGCTTTCCCCCTCAGGTCTGCTTGGGGTCAAGCACGTCGCGCAGGCCGTCGCCCAGCAGGTTGAAGGCGAGGGACGACACGAAAATCATCAAACCCGGCACGGCGGCCACCCACCATTGCTCATAGAAAAAGCGGCGGGCGGTGGAAATCATCGCGCCCCATTCCGGCGATGGCGGCTGGGCGCCCATGCCGAGAAAGCCCAGCGACGCGGCGGTGATGATGATGGAACTCATGTCGAGGGTGGCGCGGACGATGAGGCTGGGAACGCACAACGGCGCGACATGGCGCAGAATGATGCGGAATTTTGAGGCGCCGGTGAGCCGGCAGGCGGCGATGTAATCGCTGTTGCGGATGGTCAAGGTTTCGGCGCGGGCAAGCCGGGCGTAGGGCGGCCAGGCGGTGAGCGAAATGGCGATGAAGGCGCTCTCGATGCCCGGAGTCAACGCCGCCACCAGCGCCAGCGCCAGCACCAGACGCGGGAAGGCGAGGAACACGTCGGTGACGCGCATCAGCACTGTGTCGGCAAGGCCGCCGAGGTAACCGGAAATGCAGCCGATCAGCAGGCCGACGGGGGCGACGAGAATCACCACCGCGACGACCAGGCCGAGGGTGACGCGGCCGCCGTAGAGTATGCGCGCGAACACGTCACGGCCCAGCTCATCGGTGCCGAGCAGGTGTTCGGAACTGGGGAAGGCCAGCTTGTTGTAGAGGTTCTGGGCGCCGGGGTCGTAAACGGTGATGAGCGGCGCTGCCAGCGAGACGATAACGGTGAGCAGGATGATGGTGAGGCCGATCATCGCCAGCGGGTTGGAGCGCAGGTTGAGCCAGATGCGATAGCGGCGTCCCCAGCTTGCCTGGCGGCGGGAGGAGGGCGTTTCGTCCAGCGCCCATTCTCTGAAGGTTTGTGTCGTCATCGTACACGCGGGTCCAGTAGTCGATAGAGCAAATCCGCCAGCAGGTTGAAGCTGACGTAAATCACGCCGATCAACAGCGTCGAGCCGATGACCGGGTTCATGTCGCCGTTCTTCAGGGCGTTGGTGAGGTAGCGGCCGATGCCCGGCCATTCAAACACGGTTTCAGTGACCACCGAGCCCTCCAGCAGGCCGGCGAAGGTCAGCGCCAGCACCGTCACCAGCTGCACCGCCACCGTCGGGAAGGCGTGCTTCCAGATGACCGTTGCCGGCGAGAGCCCCTTGGCCCGGGCGGTGATGATGTATTCGTCATGCAGGGCGTGAAGCATGAAGGCGCGGGACATGCGGGTGATGTAGGCCATGCTGAAATAGCCGAGAATGCACACCGGCTGAATCATGTGGGCGAGGGCGTCGAAAAAGGCGTCCCAGTCTCCGGCGATGGCCGAATCCACCGTGATCATGCCGGTGAAGACGGGCACCATGTCGGTGTAGAAAATGCTCTGGCGCCCCGGTCCGGGCAGCCAGTCCAGCGTTTTGTAGAAGATCAGCAGCGACAGCATGGCGAACACGAAGGTCGGCAGGGAATGCCCGGCGAGGCACACCACGCGGATCACCTGGTCGGCGAGGCGCCCCTGACGCACTGCCGCCCATACGCCCAGCGGCACGCCGAGCAGTGACGACACCAGGAGCGCCAGCACCGCCAGCTCGAAGGTGGCGGGGAAATAGCGGGCGATGTCCGAGGTGACGAGGTTGTGGGAGACGTTGGACGCGCCGAAATCGCCGTGCAGAATCTGCACGACATAGCGGTAAAACTGCACCCAGATGGGCTGGTCCAGGCCCATTTCCGTGCGCAGCGCGCGAATCACCGCTTCCGGGGCCTGGTCGCCCGCGGCGGCGATGGCCGGGTCGATGGGAATGACCCGGCCGATCAGGAATGTCACCACCAGCAATCCGAACAGCGTGATGAACACGCTGCTCAGAATGCCGGCCAGGGTTTTGGCCCGGCGTTTCACTTCTTGACGACGTCCTTGTAGGAGTGGGATGTCGACAGCGCGCCGAGATAGACGCCTTCAACGTTCTTGTTGGTGACGGCGAACAGGTTGCGTTGCAGCAGGAAGATGAAGGGGCTGTTGACGTAGTGGTCACGCTGCAGCTCTTCATACATCTTGATGCGGGTGGCGGGGTCCTTCTCGTCGCGGGCGGCGATGGCCTTTTTGTTCATCTCCTCGTTCTGCCAGCTGGAGCGCCAGCAGAAGGGCTTGTTCTTCGGATTGTCCGAGTTGTCCTCGTTGATGACGAAGGCCGTCGCTTCGGAATGCGGATCATAATAATCCGACGCCCAGGCGGTGAGCGCCATTTCGTGTTCGCGGGCGCGCATCTTGGTGAGCACCTGGCGGTTCTCGGCCGAGAGCAGCTTGAGGCGGATGCCGATTTCGGCGAGATTCGCCTGAATGACCTGGGCGATATCGGGAACCGGCTGCACGGCGTAGTGATCCATCGATACGTCGAAACCGTCCGGGTAACCGGCCTCGGTCAGCAGCTCCTTGGCCTTCTTCAGGTCCTGCTTGTAGGGCATGTCGGGAATGGCGCCGGGGAAGCCCTCGGGCAGGAAGGTCTGGTGCACCTTGTAGGTCAGCGGCACGATGTTCTTCTGGATGCCCTCGTAGTCGATGGCCCAGCGAATCGCCTGCCACACCTTCGGGTTGCGCAGCGCTTCCACCTTCTGGTTGAGGGAGACGATGGTGGTGCTGGCCATGGCCGTTTCAACGACGTTGAACTTGTCACCGGCCAGAACCGTCTGCAGCTGTTCGGTGCCGAGATTGCGCACCACGTCGACGTCGCCCTTCTCCAGCATGAGCAGCTGGGTGGCGGGGTCGGTGACGTGCAGGAACATGATGCGCTTGATATTGCCCTTGTAATCGCCGTGGGGGTTGACCTCCAACACCAGGTTTTCACTGGGCTTCCAGGAGATCAGTTTGAAGCTGCCGGAACCGGCGGAGTTCTTGCGCATGAACTCGTTGCCCCAGTCGGGCTTGCCGTCTTTGTCATTGATCTGCTTTTCCAGGGCCACTTTCTTTTCGACGATGGAGCCGGCGGTATGGCTGAGGCAGTAGAGCAGGAAGGCGATGGCGACCGGACGGCCGGTGGTGATTTTCAGGGTGGTCGGGTCTTCGGCGACGATCATCTTCTGCACGTTGTCGGCGTCATAGCCGAACTGGTTGATGATGAAGGCCGGGCCCTTGCTCATGGAGACGACGCGATGCAGCGAGAAGGCGACATCCTCGGCGGTCACCGGATTGCCGGTGGCGAACTTGGCGTCTTGGCGGATTTTGAAAGTGAAAACCTTGCCGTCGGCATCGGCTTCCCAGGATTCCGCCAGAATCGGATCGAGCTTGCTCGGGTCCTGCCGGTTGGGCGCCACCAGCCTCTGATAGATGTTGCTGCACAACTCGCTGCCGGTGCCTTCGAAACTCTCATGCGGGTCAAGGCTTGTGAGGTTGTCGAGCGGCATCGCCACAACCAACACGTCCTTCGGCGTGTCGGCACGGGCTTCCATCATGCCGAGAAAGGTCAACAGCGGAATCGAAGCGCCGCCGATCAGGACGTTACGTCTGGTAATCATGCTAATACCCCTTGTATCATTTTTAAGACATGTATGTTTTTTTGAAACAGATGTGATTTTCCGGCCGCGGGAGTCGCCTCCGGGCACATCGGCCGTGGTGTCGTTGCGGGTGCTCTTTTGCGGCAACTTGAACGAAATGTCTAGAAAAATAGCGGCGCTCCCGCCAGGGTATTGATTCCAGGCGATAATTTTCGGGAATCCGGGGAAAACCGGAAGAGTACGGGGGAAACCTCCATTTGCGGGCCTGTCGGCCGCCCCCGGCCATGTCCATGGGACTCACTGTCGCGGAAGAATAACCCCGGGTTGGTGAAGGAACTGCACAAAAAATTGCGGGGAGCGACGGAGTGCCCGGCGGCAGCGGCGGGATGAGCCGGGGGACTCGTCAGATGTGAGATTTAATTGATAAATTCAATGGCGCGCCCGAAAGGATTCGAACCTCCGACCCCCAGATTCGTAGTCTGGTGCTCTAATCCAGCTGAGCTACGGGCGCATCCTGAATAAACACACGCGAAGGCGCGGCCGGGCCGGACCTCACGTGCGAAAAGTGACGCCCGTTTATCGCTTTGTTTTGCTGTTGGCAAGACATAATTTGCCGCCCGATGCGAAATTTGCGGAACGCGGCCCTGCGGGGCTTCTCGCGACGGCCGATGGACAACGGGAGCGGCAACGGTGTTGAAGTCGACGGGATGGCGCCGGGCGCGGCGGTTCCCGCCGATTGTGACGACATTATAATGTGTTGGTGGTTTGCCGCGGCGATTCAGCTAAAATTCGTCATACGAATAATCCGTGGATAATGCTGAAGGGACGCGGAAATCCTGCAGGGGCAGAGGACGGGCGCTTGAAGAAAGTCACGTGAAAAATCAATGTATTCTCGCGTGTGC
>JAISTL010000062.1 GCA_031272615.1 Methylobacteriaceae bacterium
CGGTATCCAGAACAATGGTCTGCCACACCAGCTTGTTGAAGATGAGCAGCAGAACCAGGGGGATGATGGGGAACAGTGCGTAATACGCCGGAAGGGCGGCGACTTTGGGGTCCACCTGGGATTTGGTTTCCAGCTCGGAGCGGGCGCCGATGAGACCCTCCTTCTGGTCGAAATAGCGCTGCACGAAGCCGTGCAGAACAGCGATGAGGAGCGCCACCGGGATACTCAGGGCCAGCTGATACTGGAGGAGGAGCGCCACCGGTTCCATTTCGATGGTCTTGGCTGACAACAGCGACATCGGGCTGGTGGGGGCATAGCTCATGCACAGGGTGGAGCCGATGATGGCGGCGGCGGCCGGCGGTGTAACGCCGAGCCCGACCAGCAGCGGGAACATGGAGACGACCAGCAGCATGGCCAGGCCGGCGGCGCTGGGAACCACGACGCCGAGGGCGTGGCCGATGAGGAAGGCGAAGGGCAGCAGGATGTACGGGCTCTTGATGAACCGCAGGGGCTCGACGCAGATTTGCACCAGTTTTCCGGCGGCGCCGATGCGCTCCATATATGTGGAAAAGCCGCCGGCGATGAGAATGAGGAAGCCGATGCCGGAGACCTGCTTGATGGAAATCAGGCGGAACAGCTCGAAAATGTCGAAGACGACGGTTCCGGAGGATTTGGCGCCCTTGGGAAGGATCTCTCCCACCCCGGCGATGACGCTGAGGGTGATCAGCACAAAGCCGGCGAAAAACAACACCATATGTGTTTTGTAATTCTTGATGATTCCGTAAGCGGCGACGACGGTGACCACGACGGCCACCCAAGGCATAAGTGTCATCATTTTTCAGTACCTCCACAGGACGCTGTTTCGCATCCACAGTTGTTATTATGTTTGTTATCAGGGTAGGGTATTGTTTTGCCGGATGTTTCCTGCTCATCCGTGTTGTTGTTGGTTGTTATTGTTGCCGAGGTGGCAAGCCGTCCGGGCGCGAAGCCCGGCGGCTCCTTCACGGCCTCGGGCGGTTATGCAAAAAATTTCTTGAAACTCCCTCTGATTGATGATTTGACAGGTGTAAATGTGATTGTGTATACTGAAAAAAAGTCAATAACTCCAATGCCGGTTTGGTATTGTCCTATGCAAAATCGGAATGAATGGAGAGCGCCGTGGATTTGGACTGGTTCGAGGATTATGCCGCTCTGGTTGAGACGGAAAACTTCACCAAAGCGGCCGAACGCCGGCATGTGACCCAGTCGGCATTCAGCCGCCGCATCCGCATGCTGGAGGAATGGGTGGGCGGGCCGTTGTTCGTGAGGGGCACTCGCCGGGTGGAGTTGACCGATCTCGGCAGAGCCGTACGTTCCGATGTTGAATTGATCACGCGCACGGTGCCGCGGCTGCGGTTGGCCGTGCGTCAGAACGCGACCCTGCATTTCGCCGCGACGCATTCGTTGTCGTTTTCGTTTTTCCCGGGGTGGATCAAGCGCTATACGGGAGTGTTCGGGCGCACGCCCATCAACCTGATTTCGGACTCCATGGCGGTGTGCACCGAAGCGCTGGTGCAGGGACGGGTGCAGTTGCTGCTGAGCTATGATTCGCCGACGGCGCTGCCCACTTTTCGTAACAAGAGCTTCGCTTACAAGACCGTGGGAACCGACACGCTGTCGCCGTATTCGGCGACGGGGAAAGACGGGAAGCCCATATGGTCTCTCGATTCTCCCCTGGCCGGGCCGCCGCCCTGGGTGCGCCACGCGCCGGGGACGGCGTTCATGGGCATGATGGAGGAACACCCGCGCATCGTCGAATTCATGGCTTCGTCGGTTCCCGGTTTCACCGCGAGTCTGGCGGTGGTGGCGCTGAGGGTGGTCGAGGAAGGGCAGGGCATCGCCTGGCTTCCCGGAGACCTTGTCGCCCGGGCCGTGGCGCGCGGCGATGCGGTCCGCGCCGGCGGGGAGCACTGGGACATTCCCATATCGATCCGCCTGTTCATCAGTCGCGATGAGCAGAACCCGACGGCTTTGGCGTTGTGGCGGGAGGTAAGGGACGAGTATGTCCCGGGCCCGGGGGAACCCGAGTGGCGATGAGCGTCGGCCGCATCCACCTGGTCCACCCGAGCCTTTTCCGGAACGTTTGATTTCCCTGGGATGCCGGCAGGCGCCTTCCGCCGCCGCTACCACTCGGCAATCGTGCCGTCGGCATGGCGCCAGACGGGGTTGCGCCAGCGATGGCCCTTTTCCGCCGCCTTGCGCACGCGCTCCTCGTTGATTTCGATGCCGAGGCCCGGCCCCTGGGGAATGGTGACGAAACCGTCGCGGTAATCGAACACCTGCGGGTCGACAAGGTAATCCAGCAGGTCGGTGCCGCGGTTGTAGTGGATGCCGAGGCTCTGCTCCTGGATGAAGGCGTTGTAAACGGCGCCGTCCACCTGCAGGTTGGCCGCAAGCGCGATGGGCCCCACCGGGCAGTGCAGCGCCACCGCTACATCGTAGGCCTCGGCCATGGCGGCTATGCGGAACACCTCGGAAATACCGCCGGCGTGGCACGGGTCGGGCTGGATGATGTCCACCACCCGCGCCTCGAACAGATGCTTGAAATCCTGCCGGCTGAACAGGCGCTCGCCGGTGGCGATGGGAATGGCGGTGTGCTTGGAGAGCTCCGTCAGCCCGTCGAGATATTCCGGCAGCACCGGCTCCTCGATGAACATCGGCCGGTATTCCTCCAGCGCCTTGGCCAGCATTTTGACCATCGGCTTGTGCACCCGGCCGTGGAAATCCACGCCGATGCCGATGTTCGGCCCCACCGCCTCGCGCACTTCGGCGATACGGGCGACGGATTTGTCGATTTCCGCGTAGGAGTCGACGATCTGCAGCGCCTCCACGGCGAGCATCTTCACCGCCGTGAACCCGCGCTCCACCGCCGCCTTGGCCGCGCGCCCGACATCGCCGGGCCTGTCGCCGCCGATCCAGGAATACACCTTGATGCTGTCCCGGCAGGGGCCGCCCAGCAGCGCGTGGATCGGCGCGTTGTAATATTTGCCCTTGATGTCCCACAGCGCCATGTCGATGCCGCCCAGCGCGCTGGAGAACACCACGCCGCCGCGGTAGAACCCGGAGCGGTAGAGCGTCTCCCAGTGGTCCTGGATGCGCAGCGGGTCCTTGCCGATGAGATAGTCGGCCACCTCCATCACCGCTTCCTTCGTGGTGGCGGTGCGCCCCTCGACGCCGTTCTCCCCCCAGCCGACCAGGCCCTCGTCGGTGCTGACCTTGAGAAACAGCCAGCGCGGCTCCACTTCAAAGCATTCGATTTGTGTGATTTTCATCGGGGGCCTCCGCTTCAGCGATAGACAAGATCCGGCAGAATGGTGACGATTTTCGGCACGAATACCAGAATGAACTGGCAGAACAGCATGCTGAACAGGAACGGCAGAACGTTGCGGGTCAGCGCGCTGATACTGGCTCCGGTGATTCCCTGCGCCACGAACAGGTTGACCCCGACGGGCGGCGTCAGCAGGCCGAGCTCGGTGCCGATGACCAGGATGATGCCGAAGTGGATGGGCGAAACGCCGAGCTGCACCAGAATGGGCAGAAACAGCGGCGTGTAAATCAAAATCTGCGCCGCGGTCTCGATGAACATGCCGGTGAAGAAAATCAGCAGCACGAAAATGCACAGAATCAGCGTCGGGTCCGACGTATAGGCGAGGATGGTGCGGCCGATGAGCTGCGGCACCCCCTGGATGGTGATGTAGCGGGCAAAGGCGGTGGCAAAACCGAGAATGAAAATCACCGTGCCGGTGGTGACGGCGGCGTTGATGAAGATGCGCGGCAAATCAGACAGTTTGAGTTCCCGGTGGATGAAGAGCCCGACAATCAGCGCGTACACCACCGAAATCACCGACGCTTCGGTGGGCGTGAAAAAGCCGCTGTAAATGCCGCCGAGAATAATCACCGGGGTCATGAGCGCCCAGAAGGCGTCTTTCAGCGACACCAGCATGTTCCAGAAACTGAACGGTTGTCCGTCTCCGGTGAGGCCGTGTTTCCTGGCGGTGATGTACACCACGGTCATCAGCCCGAAGCCGATGAGGAACCCGGGAAGGAACCCGGCGGTAAACATTTCGCCGATGGACACCTCGGCGGTGACGGCATAGATGATCATCGGAATGGACGGCGGAATCAGGATGCCCAGGGAGCCCGAGGAGGCGGCGATGGCGCCGGCGTATTCCGGCGGATAGCCTTTGCGCACCATGGACGGGATCATCATGGAGCCGATGGCCGCCACCGTCGCCGGCGACGAACCGGAAATCGCCGCGAAAAACATGCAGGCGATCACCGTGACGATGCCGAGCCCGCCGGTGAGATTGCCCACCAGGCTGGAGGCAAACCCCACCAGCCGTTTGGACAAACCGCCGGTTTCCATGAGAAACCCGGTGAGAATGAACATCGGAATGGCGAGGTAGGTGTAGTTGTCCAGCCCGGCGAAACACATCTGGGCGATGAACTCCAGCGGAATGCCGTCAAACAGCAGCGCCGCCATGATCCCGAGGCCGATGCACACCGCGATGGGGAAGCCGATGGCGACCGAAGCGCAGAACGCGAGCATCATGATACCGAAAGACTGCATCGCTGTTCTCCTTTATGCGGTCGGGTTGGCGGCAGCGCGGGCTTCCCGCGCGTCTTCGATGATGCGGAACAGAATGCGGAAGGCCATCAACACGAAGGTCACCGGAACGATGAGATAGAGATACCCCATGTTCCACTGCAGCACCGGCGTGGTGGTGTTCATGCCCTGCACCGCGACAACCCAGCCGGCGCGGGCGATGACGAGGCTGAAAATCATCCAGCCGATATTGACCGCGAGATCCAGGCGCCGCCGCCAGACATCCGGCAGCAGCATGTCGATGACCTCCACCCGCACATGGCGCTTGCGGGCAATGGCCAGGGAAGCCGAAATATAAACCAGCCCGATAAAGGCATAACGCGACAGCTCCTCGGTCCAGGCCAGCTCGAACGATGCGAGACTGAACCGGGACAACACCTGACAGACGCCGAAAACGATCATCATGCAGAAGAAGATGATGGCGAGAGTTTCCTCCAGCCTGTCCCACGCTTTGAGAATTAATTTCATGGCCTTCCCCG
>JAISTL010000077.1 GCA_031272615.1 Methylobacteriaceae bacterium
GGCGCTGTCCACCGCTTACAACGATGAACCGGCCAAAGCGTCACGCCCGTGGGACAAGGATCGTGACGGTTTCGTCATGGGCGAAGGAGCGGGTGTGGTCGTTCTGGAAGAACTGGAGCACGCCAAAGCCCGCGGTGCCCACATTTATGCCGAACTCATCGGCTACGGGTTGTCGGGGGACGCCTACCACATCACCTCACCGTCGGAAACCGGCGACGGCGCGTTCCGCTGCATGAGCATGGCGCTGAAACGGGCCGGCATCCCGGCGTCGGAGATTGACTATATCAACGCCCACGGCACATCGACGCCCATGGGCGACGACATCGAACTCGGCGCCATCGAGCGGATTATGTCCGGGCGCACTGCACCGTTGTTCATGTCATCGACGAAATCGTCCATCGGACACCTGTTGGGCGCCGCGGGTTCGGTGGAAGCCATTTTCTCCATTCTCGCCCTGCGGGATCAGATGGTGCCCCCGACTCTCAACCTGGACAACCCGTCCAAGGAGACGACCATCGACCTTGTTCCGCACAAGGCGAAGAAGGCCAAGGTTGATACGGTGCTGTCCAATTCCTTCGGATTCGGCGGAACAAATGCGTCGGTCATTTTCCGCCGCGCCTGAAGCCGGTGGTGTCAAACAAAAGGGGCGCCTGCCCCGGCGGGAGATTCGCCGGGAAAGTCAGGGTGTATCCTTCAAGGGTATACCTTCGTGAACAACACAATGCAGATTCATCGGGATTGACAGGGCATGTTTTTCAAGATCAACCATCCGGAAAACCCCGAACCTGCGACGATGAATCCCGAAGACCTGGTGTCCAGCCGTCTTGTTCCCCGTTCGGCCAGCGAAGTGATCAAACCGGTTGTCGCCCCTCCGCCGCCGCCGCCCGACGACGAATCCGAGGCCGGGAAAGGTCTGTTGTGGAAGTTTTCAGGATTCCTGAATGTTCTGTTGATACTGGGATGTCTGATTCTGGTGGCGATTCCGGCTGTCGGCTGGCTGTTCCAGCATCCCGGCCCCCTCCAAGAAGACCGTGTGGTGTTTATCCCGAGGGGCTCGAGCGTCAACACCATCGCCGATGTTCTTTACCGGGAAAAGGTGATCGATTCGCCGTTCTTTTTCAACCTGTGCGTTTACGTTGACGGGCAGATCAGCAGACTCAAGTCCGGCTCGTTCGGTGTTCTTCCCTACAGCCGCCTCAAGGCCGGGGAATTCGAGTTCAAGGCCCATGCCAGCATCTCCGATGCTGTCGCCATTCTGGCGGAGGGCCGGACGGTTCTCCACTCCCTGACCATTCCCGAGGGACTGACCAGCGAGCAGGTGGTGGAGCGGGTGAACCGGGAGGAGGCGTTGACCGGCGAAATCTTCCAGATGCCCGGTGAAGGGACCCTGTTTCCGGACACCTTCAAGTTCGAGCGTGGGATGTCCCGGCAGCAGCTCATCCAGAATATGCAACGGGAACAGGAGCGCATACTGAATCAGATCTGGGAACGGCGCGCCGCCGATATCCCCCTCAAGAGCCGCAGGGATTTGCTGACTCTGGCGTCCATCGTGGAAAAGGAAACCGGGCGCGCCGATGAACGGACCCGCGTTGCCGCCGTGTTTCTCAACCGGCTCGCCAGGGGTATGAAGCTGCAATCCGACCCGACCATCGTCTACGGCATTGCCGGCGGCAAAGGCACATTGGGACGCGGCATCCTGCGCTCGGAACTGGCGCAGAGAACTCCGTACAACACCTACCTCATTGACGGGCTCCCCCCGGGCCCGATTGCCAATCCGGGCCGCACGGCCATGGAGGCGGTCGCCAACCCGTCGCGCACCAAAGACCTCTATTTTGTCGCGGACGGCACCGGCGGCCATGTGTTTGCCGAAACCTACGAGCAGCATCAACGCAATGTGGCGCGCTGGCGTCAAATCGAGAGAACACGCGCCGCATCGGCCCAACAGCCGCCGGATTCCGAAATCGACCGGGTTGTCCCTGAAAATCAGGATGAAGAAACCATCATGTCCTCACCGGAGGACGAGGATGATTCGGAAGAGGCGGCGGATACCCCCGAAAGCACTGCCGGCGCGCGGGCGCGTGCCTTCGACGCCAGTGAGGGAACCGAAAACGACCCCCTGCTGGACCGCGGTTACGATCTGAATTCTCCAAAAAACGTGCCCGCTCTCGAGGATATTCCGTGACAGGCGGCCCGATTGCGGCAAAATGCCGTAAAATCCGTTGGATATCAGGTTTTTCGAATTTTCTTTAAAATTGAATGGGTTATCTGTGATTCTGCGGCGAAGACGCTAAAATGTCGCACGTTTTCAACCGGTGCGGCCTAAAGTCCGTTTGCTTTTCTTAACTTTTTCTGTTTAGAGCGTTTTCCGACCGTACCAAAGCGAGATGACCGTATGTGCCGGGTTTCCGTCTGTGATCCCGGGAGCGCGGTAATTGCTGTGGTGCGCAACCGACTTCAATACCAACCAGCGATTATGGCGGCGGCTGTCGTCATGAGCGATTTGCAATGACGACACAACACACAGCGACCAAAGAACTGAACAGCGCCCACGCCATCGACACCCCTTCCGTACTCCGGGAACATCGAACCGGCCCGTATTACGCCGGTGTTCCCGAGTACATGATCGACATTTACGACTGGGCCTATGTCAATCCCAAACATGTGGAAATCCTTGACCGCAACATCGTCGTCTGGGTGCTGCTGTTCCTGAACGCCGGACGGTTGATGCGCCGGTATCTCGACCAGATCCGCCCGGGCATGCGCGTCTGGCAGGTCGCCCATGTCTACGGCGACCTGGTGAAGAAAGTCGCGGCGAAAATCGGCCCGGAAGGTACTTTTCATCTGACCGATGTCGTTCCGGCGCAGATTGAGCACGCGCAGCGGAAAATCGGCCGCGAACCCTGGGTACGCATCATCCGTCAGGATGCCGCCTCCTACAAGGCCGAGCAACCTTATGATCTGGCGTGCAGTTTCTTTCTGCTGCACGAAATTCCCGAGGAAAAGAAATTCCAGGTCGTCGACCGGGTTCTGGAGAACATCGGCGCCGAGGGACGCGCTGTTTTCGTCGATTACCACGGCCCGGCCCTGCTGCATCCGATCCGGCCGATCTTGAAGTTCGTCAACTGGTGGCTCGAACCCTTCGCCGAGACCATGTGGAACAATTCCATCCCGAGTTACGCCTCCCACCCGGAAAAATACCGGTGGAACAAGGAAACGCTGTTCGGCGGGGTCTATCAGGTCGTCACCGCCGACCCGATTCGGGAATAACCCGGCGCCGTTCACAGATGGGTGATGGTCACGTCACCGCCCCAGCGTTTCTTGAGATACTCGGCAACCAGGCGGCGGTGGCAGAAGTGCGGTTCGTTTTCGCTGCACAACAGACAGCCCTCGGATATGACGGCGGGGTCAACCCGGTTTTCAATTCCGCGTTTCTCCATCAGCGCCAGAAACTTCTCTTCGTAAACCGACCACTCGCCCTTGTTCTTTTTGTACTCGTCGAGAATATCCTGAGTCGGCGCCAGAACGGGCAGATGCACATAGTCCTTTCCGCAGATTTCCCTGAGGAAGAAGCGCAGGTCGTTTTGCTTGGCGAAGCCCGCCAGCTGCGAGACATTGTTCAACCGCACATCGACGACCCGCTTGGCCCCCGACTGCCGCAGGCGCTCGAAAAACCGCTCCGCCGTGCTTTTGGTAAAACCGATGGTCAGTATTCTCATGTCCGTTCCTCTTCAACCGGCCTTGAGTTCATCGTCTTCATAGGCGATCTTCTTTTCCCGCTTGGCGCAGGCTTCGTCGACAAGCTGCTCCGAGGTCAGAAACATGTCTTCACGCGGAACACCGACCACATCCATCAGGCGCGACATGGTCGCCGGTTGTTCCTCCAACGCGCCGTCGGCAAGGATATGGACGATGTTCACCCCCTGCTTCTGAAGGGCGCGGGACACCAGTATGGTGCGGTGACAATCCAGCGGTTCCTTTTCCGCGCACATCATGCAGATGCGGAACTGCTGCGCGCCTTTGAGCAGCCTGTCCAGACCCGATGAAAACAGCGGGGTTTCGGCCAGGCGCCCGTAAACAACCCGGCCATGGCTGTAACAGGCCGGATCATCCGAGCGCGCCCCCAGTTCCTTCCCCAGAAATACATAGCGAATCCCCGCCGCCCGCAATGCGGCCTCCAGCTCTTCACGGTCAAACTGCGGGGTGAACCGGCTGTAGGGGCGCGAGCGCACATCCGCCACCGCCGTGATGGCGTGCATTTTCAGCAGGCCGATGAATTCTTCCAGGCTGTGGGTCGAATGCCCGATCGTATAAATCACCGGGGATGAGCTGGTCAATTTTGCACCTTGTCTCTTTCTATAACGGCGGCAACGAGTTTGTAACAATAATCCATTCCGGTGTCCTCGTCCCGGAATTTCTCGCCGAGACTGATTGTCAGATAGCACCCGCCCAACCGGTATTCCCCATCCCGCCGCGCCATATAGCGCTCCTCGTAAACCGGGTCGGTCACCCGCAGGCGGTAATACTGCCCGGCGTGGCGGAAACAGGCGTCAACATACCTGCGGCCGTTGGACTTCCTGTAGACCACGAGAGTTACACTTTCCGCCGACAGCAACCGCAGGGAGGTTATCAGCTCTTCGGTCTTTTCCAGCGGAATCCGGTTGTGCCCGCCGGGATTGCTCCTGTAGCCGTCAATCCACAAGCCCGGGCGGCGGTCAACATACTTCTCGAGGTCCGTGCAGGTCGCCCGGCCGGTTATTCTCCATCTTCCATCCGGCTGAAGACGCCAGTTTTCCCGCTGAAAGCCTTCCGGAACACGCTCAAGCACGGGGAACTCCACAATATCGAGCACTTCAAGCCGGTTTACGGTGCGGCTTTCCCCG
>JAISTL010000099.1 GCA_031272615.1 Methylobacteriaceae bacterium
AGCGCTGGGTGAAGTCATTGAGCCACGGCAGGAACTTCTCGGGCAGCACTTCCCCGGTCACCTGAAAGGCTACCGACTGAATCTCCTCGTCATGGTGGTGGTGGTCGCCTTCGAGGAAATCCGGCTCGATATCGAGGATGCGGTCCAGATCGAAGGCGTTGCGGTTCAGCACCGCATCGAGAGGAACGTCGCAGTTCTGCGTCAGGTACGTTTTGGCGTAGGGGTTCATGGCACGCACGGCGGCTTCCACCTTTGTGAGCTCCTCCGGCGACGCCAGGTCGGTCTTGTTGATGAGCAGCACGTCGGCGAAGGCGATCTGGTTGCGGACCTCCGGGGCGTCCTGCAGGCGTTCGAGAATCCAGCGGGCGTCGACGACGGTGACGACGGCGTCCAGCCGCGCCATTTCGGCCACGTCCTGATCCATGAAAAACGTCTGGGCGACGGGAGCCGGGTCGGCGAGGCCGGTGGTCTCGACGATGATGGCGTCGAATTTGCCGCGGCGCTTCACCAGCCCGTCGAGAATGCGGATCAAATCGCCGCGCACCGTGCAGCAGATGCAGCCGTTGTTCATCTCGAACACTTCCTCGTCGGCGCCGATGACGAGATCGTTGTCAATGCCGACTTCGCCGAATTCATTGACGATGACGGCGTAGCGCCTGCCGTGGGGTTCGGTGAGAATGCGGTTGAGCAGTGTGGTTTTGCCGGCGCCGAGATAGCCGGTGACAACGGTAACGGGTATTTTGTCGGACATGGTCTTGTTCTTGAATGCTCCGGGGAGCCGGAGACGGAATGAGTGACGGATGGAATCGCTCGCCCGGCGGCGGGCGTTCAGATACGTCCCTATGTAATCACTCGCGACGGCAATTTAAAGGGGAACCTGCGGCGCCGCTTCCGTTATCCTGTTTACGGCAGCAAAAAGCCCTCGTGTCGCGGGGCGCGAGGGCCGAAACAATGGGGACTATCGCCGTTTCGCCGAAGCCTATGCGACGGGCCGGCTTTACAGCAGCTTGTCGAGGGCCGGGCGAAGCTCCATCAGGTGCCAGTTGAACGCCGCCTCATTGACGTCCATACGGCCGTCGTAATCGTACACCGCCCGCAGAACCTTGACCGGCCGTTTCTTGACATAAACGATCAAGCCGAGTTTTTCCTTTTCCCCCGGGTAATCGACCTTCATGAGCTTGAACGCGTCGTTCTCATCCAGCACAGAAACAATGCCGCCGGATCCGTCGGGCTGGTTTTCGCCGCTGAAGGCGGTATATCGACCGCCGAAATCGCCGTCGATGTCATACTGCTCCCAAAAGGTGATGGCGCCGGGCGGGTTGCAGCCGGGCTCGATGCAGACATAACGGCCGCGATAATAGGGGCCGAAAACGCTGACGTCGTCAAGGCCGCGTTCAATCTTCCACTCCTCCTTGCGGATGGGAGGGATGAAGTCTTTGAAGAGAAGAGTACGATTGTTCTTGAGCCGGCCGAAACCGCCCGGAATTTCAATCTGGGTTTTTTCCCCGCCCGCAATCATCTCTCCATCCTGCGCCGAGGCGGGAAAAGCGAGGGCCGATGCCGTCAGCAGAAACACGATGAACTTCATTTCCGTTTTCATTTTTTTACCGATATGTAAGCCGCTCCAAAAGCTTGGGCCAGAATACCACCACAGAACGGGACTCGGCAAACAGCTTTTGAGGATATCGTAAATATGGGGGCGGAGCAGGCGAAAGGCAATATGGGCAGCGAGACGGCCGAACGGTTCGCGGGCAGGGAAATCCGGATTCTGCGAAACACATTTCGGAGGAGCAGGCCCGTGAGGCCCATCCGCCGGTTCGATGTATTTTCCGTTGCCGAACTGACGGGCGCGGACTGTTCCGGGGCTTTCGAGTCGTCGATGGACGATGATGAGCAGGCCGTTGTTGCGGAATGCGCGGACGGCATGAACCTTATCGGTCGAACTGTTTGATGTTTTTCACTCAAACGGGCATATGGCCCAGTGTCAGCGCGATATGTCCCGGGTGAAATTGCTTTGGCTGGGGCGCCAGGATTCGAACCTGGGAATGGCGGTACCAAAAACCGCTGCCTTACCGCTTGGCTACGCCCCACTGCCCAAAAACCACCGTCCGCGGGGCGCATGGGCACTCCGCAGCGTCGCTGTTCCTTAATGGGGAGACGGGCTTTTGGCAACAGAATAATGAATTCCGACACATGTTTTGTGTTTACGATACGGTGAGATAGTTCGCACTTTCACTGCAATTGACGCTTGCGGTTTGCGGATTTTGCGGGTATAGGCTGCGACTACAAAAAGATGTCGGAGTGTAGCGCAGTCTGGTAGCGCACCACGTTCGGGACGTGGGGGTCGGAGGTTCAAATCCTCTCACTCCGACCATTTTATTTTTGCGAACCACTTGTTTCGCATGAGCTTCCCCTTATACATATTCCCTTGTACATGAAGTTGGTTCTGTCGGTCGCGACGCCGGTTGCGGCATCGTGTCGGCACGACGGCCGTTCATCGGGATGAGGTTCAATGACCGGCGACGTCATCGCCTTTGACAATATCCGCAATGCCCGGGATCTCGGGCGGTTCACCGGCGCGGGAGGCCGGCCGGTCGCCTCCGGGCGGCTCATCCGCGCCGCCAACCCTGCCCGGGCGAGCGAGGCCGACATCATCCGGCTCGAACGGCTGAAGCTTGACGCGATCATCGATTTCCGGGCGGCGGACGAAAAGCAGCCCGGGGAAGAGGCGTTTCGCCGGCGGTTTCCGGTGGAGGACCTGCCGGTGGCGCCGGAGGTGTTCGACCGTTCCGGGTTTCTCGCCGCCATGGCCGGCGCCGCGGTCCGTGATGTGGAAGCGGCCATGGAACGGCTTTACGCGTCGTTTCCGGTGCGGTTCCAGCCGCAGTTCGGCGCGTTCCTGAAGCATCTGGAACGGGGTGAAACCCTGCTGTTCCATTGCACCGCGGGCAAGGACCGCACAGGGTTCGCCGCCGCCCTCGCTCTTTGCGCGCTGGGGGTGGCGCGCGCCGATATCATCGCGGATTATCTCCTCTCCGAAGTGCACTATGCCGAAACCCGGCGTGAGATCGCCGAAATGCTGTTGCGGGAGGGCGTCGCCCGCGAGGTGTCCGGCGCCCTGCTCGGAGTGCGGCGCAGCTATATCGACGCCGCGTTTGCGGTTATCGACGGGCGGTTCGGCGGCATCGACGCCTATCTCGGCGCCATTCTCGGCGTGGATGTCGAGCGGATACAAGGGCACTATCTGACTGCGCCGCAGAATTGATGACGCGGGCCGGGGCGATTCCGTCCCGTCGGCCGCTTCATCGGTTGAGTTTTTGACGGTTTTCAATGCGGGGGATAGAGCTCAGGCGGTATCCGGGCGCGGTAATCGACGACCTGAACCGGTTCCTGAGCATCGTGGGCGGGTTGTGACACGCTGCCGACGATGTTTCAGTTCAGATGCTTCGTCTCGGGAACCGGCGTCAGCACCTTCCCGGTTCCGGCCCAGGAGCGGATATTGTCGACGACCAGTTTCGCCATGGCCAGGCGGGTGGCGAAGGTAGCCGAACCGGTGTGGGGCACCAGCACGATGTGATCGAGTTTTTTCAACGCGTCGGGAACATGGGGTTCATGGGCGAAGACGTCCAGCGCCGCCGTGGCGATGGTTCCACTGCTCAACGCCGCGATCAGGGCGTCCTCGTCGACGACGCTGCCGCGGGAAATGTTGACCAGCACGCCGTTGGGGCCCAACGCCTTCAGCACTTCGGCGTTGACAATGCCGCGGGTGCCGGCGCCGCCGGGAACGGTGAGAATGAGGGTGTCGGTTGCCCCGGCCAGCGCCAGCACGGAGTCGAAATAGCGGTAAGGCACGCCGGGTTTGGGGGAGCGGCTGTGGTAGGCGATCTCGACGTTGAAGCCCTCGAAGCGCCGGGCAACGGCCGAGCCGATGCGTCCCAGCCCGACAATACCGATTTTGCGGCCACGCAATGACAGGGTGAGGGGATATTTTTCGCCGGTCTCCCAGCGGTTGTCACGCACAAAACGGTCCGCCTGCGGGATGGAGCGCAGCGCCGCCAAAGTGAGGGCCAGCCCCATATCCGCCACCTCATCGGTGAGCACGCCGGGGCTGTGGGTGACAAGAATGCCCCGTTCCACCGCGGCGGCGGTATCCACCTGGTCGTAGCCGACGCCGAAACTCGCCACCAGCCGGACGTTGGGGAATCTGTCGAGCAGGGCGGCGTCAATCAGCGGAACATGGGACAGGGTGACGATGACGTTGACATCCGCCGGGGGAGTTTGGAGAAACGCCGCCTGGGCAGCGGCGTCGGCGGGCAGGTCAAGGACTTCGAATTCCTCCCGGAGCAGCTCACGGATAGGGGCGAGAATACTGCCGCAGACGAGAACTTTGACGGACATCCGGCGCGACTCCTTGATTTTCAGGGGTGATTCAACGGGTTGATGGGGGAAGACAAGAAAAAAGCCGGAGCGTGCTTCCGGCTTATTCCTCATGCCTGACATATTTCGCTCAGCAGAACCGAGGAGGCGCCGGCATCAGCCCTGACGGGCCTTGAAACGCTTTTGCGTCTTGTTGATGATATAAACGCGTCCCTTGCGGCGCACGAGTTGATTGTCCCGATGACGATCGCGAAGAGACTTGAGAGAATTACGAATTTTCATAACCGGTCTCCAAGCCGTTTCCACCCGGGAAGCGGAAGATTGTAAAATGGTGGGCGCGACTGGGATCGAACCAGTGACCCCTACGATGTCAACGTAGTGCTCTCCCGCTGAGCTACGCGCCCGACGGGGACGGCGCCCGATGCGAAATCCCCATGGTTGAGGGCGGGATATACCGAGTTCATCGGCGTGATGCAAGCATCTTTCCCGGATTTTTGAAAAAAACCGGAATCCGTCCGTGAAAACAATCGCCGCGGACATTTGCCGCGGCGTGTATCAAAGGCAGGGGAAGCGCCCGGGAACAGGGAGACGGAAACCGGTGGGCGCGACCGGGATCGAACCGGCGCCCCCGCCAAGGGCTCACGCCGCGCGCAGTTTTTGAACCTCGTTGACGAGTTTCGTCAGGTGGAAGGGTTTGGAGAGAACCTTGGAGTTTTTCGGCGCGTCGCTGTCCGGCGCCAGAACCACCGCGGAAAAACCGGTGATGAACATGATTTTGATTTCCGGATCCAGCTCCACGGCGCGGCGCGCCAGCTCGATTCCATCCATTTCCGGCATGACGACGTCGGTGAGCAGCAGTTCGAAGGTTTCCTCACGCAGACGATTATACGCGGAAAGCCCGTTGTCGAACGAGCTGACATCATATCCGGCGGTTTGCAGCTTGTGGACCAGCAGACGACGCATATCGTTATCGTCTTCGGCAAGAAGTATTTTCATGGTTGTGCCTTACTCGTTTACACCACTCAAACCAGGAAGAGCCGCGTTGGCGTCAACCACAGGGAACCGCGTTCTTCCTACTGAATTCCCCGGGGGGACGTGCCCGGGGCTTTCGTGAGGTCATTCATGCGGCATTTTGGTAAACAACCGCTAAATCACGGCCGCTGGAGGATGGGGCAAAAGAGTTTTTCCTTGCTGTTTCCGGCAACAGGGTTAATGTTCGGTTTCCGTGGCGAAGTCAACAAAAAGGGGAGCGTTGGTGACCCGGAATCGCGGTTCAATTCCCGCCGAGTTTTTCCCGCCGTTCAATACGCTGGAACCACCGGAGTGGACGCTGCCGCTGGTGTTGAGCGTCCCCCACGCCGGTGCGCTCTACCCGCCGGGGTTCACGGCCGAGACGCGGCTTTCCGTCGAAGCGCTGCGCACCGTCGAGGATGCCTTCGTCGATGAGCTCTATCTCGGGGTGCAGGGGCTGGGCGTGCCGCTGTTGAAGGCGGTGGCGCCGCGCAGTTACCTGGACATGAACCGGCACATGTATGAATTCGACCCGAAGCTCTACCGCGCGCCGTTGCCCGCCTGGTGCCGGACAGACTCCACCAAGGTGATGAACGGGTTGGGAGTCGTGCCGCGCACCATCGGCGACGGCATGGAAATCTATGACCGGCGCCGCGATTTCGAGGAGGATCTGCCGCGAATCGAATACCTCTACAAACCCTATCACGCCCGGTTGCGGCAGCTGCTGCGCGACGGCTGCGGGCGCTTCGGCGCCGTGCTGCTGGTGGATTGCCATTCCATGCCGTCACACTCGCGCACCCCCGGGACAGGCTACAATCCGCCGGATGTGGTGCTCGGCGACTGCTTCGGCAAAGCCTGCCCCGGCGACGTGGTGAACCGGCTGGAGGCGGCGTTCCAGAAGCAGGGCTATTCCACCCTCATCAACAACCCGTTTCCCGGAGGCTTCATCACCGGGCATTACGGCAAGCCGAAGCAGAACTGTTTTGCCGTTCAGGTTGAAATCAACCGGGCTCTCTATATGGATGAAACGCGGCTGGAAAAAACGGCGGAGTCGTTTTTGCGGGTGCAGAGCGATCTCGCCATGGTGTTTTTTTCTGTTGCGGACTATTTGAAGCGCGTTTATCCGGGGCATTGACAGGATGAAACGACTGAACAG
>JAISTL010000126.1 GCA_031272615.1 Methylobacteriaceae bacterium
GACGATATTTCTCGCGCGCTTCCTCAAACTCGCGCGCATCGCGCTCAACCGCCAAATCCTTCAAAGTCGATGAAGCCTTGGATAATTGAGGTGTCCTGTTTTCAACCATGGCAAGGTCCTCCGGGTTCTTCGCGCCTATCAGCCTCAGCCACGCCCAACGCTGCGTCCCGTCGTCCGCCGCCGGCAGCTTCGGCAGTTCGAGCGTGTACACTTGTACCATATCCGTCAGTTCAATTCCAGTGTCCGGATCATGGAGCCGAAACCGGTGGTAATAGTGGGCGTCTTTCACAAGATTGAAATCCATCACCATGATGACGACGGACTTGCCCACCTCCCAGTACTCGTCGCCTTTGGACAGGTAACTGCTGATGATCCGCCCCAGGTAATAGACAATGCGGTTCAGCATGTCCGGCATCGACAGCGCCTGGATTTCAATATCCATGGCCTCGCTGTTTTCGGCCCCGCGCTCGCCGTTGCTGACCTTGACGTCGAAGATGACCTCCTTGTTCTCCATCTCCTCCGGCAGGATGTGCGGATTTTTAATCCTGATGTTGTCCAGGTTGTGCGGCGGGACCAGCACCGCCTCCAGAAAGCTCTTCAGAATGTCGATGTTCTGCTCGGTTCCGAACACCCGCTTGAAAATGTAATCGGACGTCGCGGGCAGAAGTTTCAAGGTGTCAGGCATGGGAAAATCCGCGGGGTTCGTGGGCGTCGGCGTACGGGCCGTTATAGGAGAATGCGGAAAAGTAATCAATCCGGAATCGCCCGCTCACCGCACGCGTCAACGGAGCGAATGCTAATTCTTCCGGTGCATCAGGCCGGGATAGACGGTGCCTTCGGGGCCAAATTCCCTTTCAGCCATGGCGCAGGCGGTGGCCTGGTCGATGCGCCGGCCCTCGAATTGCTCCCGCACCTGCTTGAGGGTGTTCTGGGTGAGGGCGTGGTCCTTCTGGCCGTCGTAGATTTTCAGGTCGTTGTCGAGAATCAGCTTGCCGACGGTTTCTTCCACCGGTTCCCAGTTCGGGCAGTTGGCGTTGAGATACATGCTGATGATGAACGATTTCAACGCCGCTTCCCGGCTGATGTCGGCGCTTTGCACCGGAAGATGCGATGCCGCCAGAACCACCGCGCCAAAAGCCGTCGCAACCCACCGTGTCATGGAAACTCCCCCTTTCGTGTTAGAATAAAATCTCTTTGTATCATCGATATAGTGCATTTCCTCTCAGCCGCAAGCCGTCTGCGGCAAAAAGGCAAGCGCGGTCAGCCGCGCAGCGCCCGGGGCGGGTTGCTCCACGACACATCGGAGCCCGGAGTCTGGGTTTCACTGGGGTTGCGGCGGCGATATTCCAACGGGCTGATGCCCATGCTCTTGCGGAACACCCGGGAAAAATAGAGCTGGTCCGAATAACCCACCAGCGCCGCCACGGCGGCAATGGGGCTCTGGGTGATTTTCAGCAGCTGCTGGGCGTGAATCAGGCGCTGATCCTCGCGCCACTTGGTGATGGAAATGCCCATCTGTTCGCGGAACAGGTGCGCCAGCCGCGAGGTGGACAGGCACACCTCCCGCGCCACCTCGCTCACCGGGAAGTTCTCGAACAGGTGCTCGTTGATAATGTAGCAGGCGCGCATGATACGGGTGTCGACGGCGGCGTAGGAGCCGGGGATGATCTCGTCGGCGCAGCGCAGCAGCAGACGTTCCAGCAGATTGATGCAGATGGCCTCGGAGAGCGGCGATGACCGGCGGTGGATGTATTCGATCTCACGGAAGGCGGCAAGAAACTCCTTGAAGGTTTTCTCGTCGGGCAGGGTCAGGCGGCCGATGCGCTTGATCTTCTGCGGCCAGTCCAGCCACTGGCTCCAATAGGCGCGCGGGCGGAAATAGATCCAGGCGTGAATCCACTCGGAATAATCCGGGTCCCGCCCGTAATAGTGCATGACACTGGGCGGAAACAGCACCAGGTCCCCGGGTTTGCAGGTTTCCACGGCGCCGTCCTCATGGATGACGCCGCGGCCCTTGACGGTGAGATTGATGATGTAGCCCTTCATGCCGTTGGGGCGGTCAATCCAGAAATCCAGGAACCCGCCCTTGAGAATCGGCGAGGTGCCGGCCACCAGATGGGCGTTGAAATCATAGCCCGGCAGAAGCGGATTCGGTTGCGTCTCTTTGCGCACGACCCGTTTCATGGCACGCTCCCTTCCCGTCGCCGGCCACACAACGCCGGACAGAGGCGGATTATACGGGAACCGGCGGATTTTGACAACCGGCAGGACAACGAGACAATGCCCCGCCGCCACACTCTGTCCCGGGCGCTCACGCATCCGTATCGGCGCCCGCTCCTATACCCGGGTTTCGCCGATGCTCCAACCGAATTCCTCGCCGCCGCGAAAGACCGCGACGTCGACATCGGCGACGGGCAGGCTGACCAGCGGGCGGGAGGGCTTGCGGATGAGTTCAATCGTGCCGTCGTTCAGCGGCAGGCCGTAGAAGCGGGCGGCGTTTTCCGAGGCGAAGGCCTCAAACCGCGGCAGGGCGTTCTCCTCGTCAAACACCTGCACATAGCTCTGCAGCGCGGTGAGGGCGCAGAACACCCCGGCGCTGCCGCAGGCGCTCTCCTTGGCGGTGCGCAGATGCGGCGCGGTGTCGGTGCCGATGAAGAAGCAGGTTTCGCCCGAGGTCGCGGCCTTGCGCAGCGCCAGGCGGTGGTGCTCGCGCTTGGCCACCGGCAGGCAGTAGAAATGGGGGCGCAGGCCGCCCTGGAACAGCGACGTGCGGTTGAGATAAAGATGATGCGGCGTAATGGTTCCGGCCACCCGCGGCGCGTAGCTGCGCACCAGGGCGACGCCCTGTTCGGTGGTGCAGTGCTCCACCACCACCTTCAGGCCCTGATGGCGCTCCAGGATTTTCACCATGGTGTTTTCGAGAAAATACGCCTCGCGGTCGAAGATATCCACCGCCGGGTCAGTGGCCTCGCCGTGAATCAGCACCGGCATCCCCAGGCGTTCCATGGTCTCCAGGATGGGGCTCAGGGCGTCGATGTCGGTGACGCCGTGGGCGGAATTGGTGGTCGCCCCCGCCGGATAGAGCTTGGCGGCATACCAGATTTTCTCCTCGAAGCCGCGGATGAGGTCGTCCGGGTCGGTGCGGTCGGTGAGGTAGCAGGTCATCAGCGGCGTGAACTCCGCCCCTTCGGGCATGGCCTTGAGGACGCGGGTGCGATAGTCCGCCGCCATATCGGAGGTGGTGACCGGCGGCGTGAGGTTCGGCATGATGATGCCGCGGGCGAACTGCCCGGCGGTGGCGGGCAGCACGGCCTTGAGCATGGCGCCGTCCCTGAGGTGGACGTGCATGTCGTCCGGGCGGCGGATGACAAGCTTTTCAACGGGTTGTTCCGCCGCGGCCGGCGGTGTGAACAGTTCGGTGACGGTCATGGGTTCCTCCCGGCCGGCGTTAGAGCGAACAGGCTTTTTCGCCGCTTTTGGTGATCAGCGCGCCGGTGAGCCCGGCGACACGGCCGATGCCCTTGCGGCGGCAGAACGCCGCCAGGCCGTCGATGATATCCGGCATGGCGTTGGGCTGGATGAACGAGGCGGTGCCCACCTGCACGGCGGTGGCGCCGGCCAGCATGTATTCCACGGCGTCAACGGCATTGCTGATGCCGCCGCAGCCGATGACCGGAATTTGCACGCGGTTGGCGGTCTGATAGACGTGCCGCAGGTTGACGGGCTTGATGGCCGGGCCGGACAAGCCGCCCAGCACATTGCCGAGCACGGGGGTGAAGGTCTCGGCGTCGATGGCGAGCGCCAGCACGGTGTTGGCCACCACCACCGCCTCGGCGCCAGCCTCCAGCGCCGCCAGCGCCACTTCCGGCACCTCGTGGGAATTGGGGGTGAGCTTGGCCCACACCGGCAGCTTGGTGACGGCCTTCACCGTCTTCACCACCCGTTCGGCGCCGCGCGCCGTCAAACCGAAGGCGCGGCCGCCTTCCTCGATGTTGGGGCAGGAAATGTTGAGCTCCAGCACGCTGACGCCGGGCACGCTCATGGCGCGGGCGATTTCGGCGAACCCGTCGACAGTGGGCGCCGAAATGCTGGTGATGACCGGCGGCGTGAACTGCCGGTAAAACGGCAGGGTGTGTTCGAGATAGTAGGGAATGCCCTTGGAGGGAATGCCGATGGCGTTCAGCAGGCCGTTGGCGGATTCCGCGGCGCGGGGCACCGGGTTGCCCTTGCGGATTTCGGCGGTGACGGTTTTGGTCACCAGGGCGCCGAGGCGGTTGAGGTCAAACACCCGGGCCAGGCCCTCCTCGAAGGTGCCCGACGCCGGCATCACCGGGTTGGCGAGGGTGATGCCGCCGATTTTGACCGACATATCAACAGGTTTCTGTTCCGTCATGGCAAAGCCTCCCGCAAATCGAACACAGGGCCGTCCCAGCAGACACGGCGGCTGACAATCTCGCCGCCGACGTCAAAATCCCTGACGCAGACATGACACAGGCCGAGGCCGCAGGCCATGTGCTGCTCCATGGCGATCTGCGCCGGAAGGTCATACTCCAGGGCCAGCGTTTTCATCAGCCGCGCCAGCCGCGCCGAGCCGCAGGTAAACAGCGCGTCGCAGCGACCGGCCTCGATGAGGTCGCGCAGCAGGCGCTCCACCTTGGCCGGCGCGGATGAGCCGTCCTCATCGAACACCGGGACGACATCGGCGCCGCCGCTCTGCATGACGGCGGCGGACACCAGCACCGCCCGGGAGCGGGCGCTCAACAGCGCGGTGACATTGGCGCCGCCGGCCTTGACCGCGCGGCAGACCGGGGCCAGTGTCGCCAGGCCGACGCCGCGGCCGACCAGCACCACGGAGCGCCAGGCGGGGTCAAAGCGGAAGCCCCGCCCCAGCGGCCCGACCACATCCAGCTCATCGCCGACGGAGAGCTGAGTCAGGCCGCGGGTGCCGGCGCCGACAATCTTGTAGAGGAACTCCACCCGGTTCAGGGCCGGGTCCGAGCCGTAAAGGCTCATGGGGCGGCGCAGGAACGGATTGAGGCCCGGCGGCTCCGGGCACAACAGATTGAAAAACTGCCCCGGTTTGGCGGCGGCGGCAACCGGCGAGGCGCGCACAGCGAGAAAACGGTATTCGCTGTTCACCTCCTCGTGGGCGACAACCACCGTCCGCTCGGCGACCACGGCCGGCTCGAAGGGGGCGGAGGAAAAGGCGGTTTCCCGCGAAGCCATGTCTGGTTTCGACATCATCAACAACCCTTGAATTCTACCCAATGGTGAAAATCATCTCCGGACCCGGCGCCCTGAAGGCCGGCAGCCGTCCGGATGATCGCTTGACGGCCGGGTGTGTTCCTTTGCCGAGGAACCCCTTGGGACCTGACCGGAAGCCCGGAGTGAATCCCGGTCACAAAACCGGTCTCCGCTCCCGCTGAAAACGTTTCACGGGCCGCACCGCCCGCGGCGGTTTTATGAGAGGCCCGAATCGGGAGGCGGAACGGGGGAACTCCATCCGTTCCGCCTCGATATCAAAGAGTTTCCCGGAAGGAAGGGGACTCCGGGCCTGTCCGCCACGATTTCCGCCCCTTCCGGGAAAACAACCGCTTATTCGAGCTCGGCGCCCATCTTCTCGGGAATGAGGAAGTACATGGCGATGAGGTCGATGATATAGAGCACCGCCAGCAGGGCGACGGCGGTCTGGAAGCCGTAGGAGTTGACCATGTAGCCGACGACCACCGCGCCGAACCCACCGAGGAAGCGTCCGCAGTTGAACAGCACGTTCTGTGCCGTGGCGCGGGCTTGGGTCGGATAGAGCTCGCTCATCAGAGCGCCGTAACCGCCGAGCATGCCGTTGATGAAGAAGCCCATCACGGCGCCGCCGACGAGCAGGGCCCCCCGGGACGACAGTTGGGAATACACCACCACCGTCACCGCGGCCATGATCATCCAGATGAAGAACGACGGGCGGCGGCCGATGCGGTCAGCCACGTGGCCGAAGGTGAAGATGCCCAGCGCCATGCCGATGATGGTGACGGCGGTCCAGGTCGACGAGCCCATGATGCCGAGTTTCAGGGCCTTGTCCAGATAGCTCGGCAACCAGATCAGCACGCCGTAGTAGCCGAAATTCTGCACCGAGCACAGAATCAGCATACCGATGGAGCGCTTGGTCGTCTCGGTGTCGGCATAAAGCAGCGGAATGGCCAGCTCGCTGGGCTTGTCCTTGGTTTTCTCGATGAAAATATCGGGTTCATGCAGGGTGCGCCGGATGATGAAGGCGACGAAGGCCGGGAACACGCCGATCATGAACATGCCGCGCCAGCCGACAAGCGGCATGATGAACCACACCGCCAGAGTCGCCGCCAGCACGCCGGCCTGCCAGCCGAGGCCGACATAGGAGGAGGCGCGGGCGCGCTTGGAGGCGGGCCACGCTTCGGCCACCAGCGCCATGCCGATGCCGAACTCACCGCCGAGCCCGAGGCCGGAGATGAAGCGGTAAATCAGCATGTCCCAGAACCCCTGGGCCAGGCCGCAGGCGAAGGTGAATACAGCGAAGAGCAGAATGGTCCAGGTGAGGACCTTGATGCGCCCGTATTTGTCCGACAGGGAGCCGAACAGGAAACCGCCGGCGACGGCGCCGGTGGTGGTCGCCCAGACCCACCAGGAACCTTCCTGCGGCGTCAGACTGAGATCCTTGGTGATGGCGACGATCATGAATCCGAGGATCATGAGGTCGAAACCGTCCATGCAGTAGCCGACGGCGGAGCCCCACAGGGCTTTCCATGCCTTGGGGCTGACGACATCCGCATCAGCCGCGGTTGTGGTGGGAGTTGTATCGTTCACGGCAGTATCCCTCTTCCTGAAAGTTATCGATACCAGAGACCGGAACGCCGACGACGGACGGCAAAGGAATTTGGTCATTGTCCGAGAGCATAACCCGGCCCAATGAACGCCCAAACCCTTTGAACTCAAAACAAACAGCCCGAATTGACGTCGGCGGCGTTTTTAGAAAAAAAGCCTTTTATCGCTGTGAGGAAATTTTGGCGAGTCTTATTTTCATGCCGGCGCAGTTTTCCACAAGCAGAAATTCCGATGGGCGCCGAAACGGCGCGCAATCCGTTACCACGTGCCGAAACTCTGTCCGGTTTCCTCTCCCGGGTCTTCGGCGAACACCAAACGGGCAACCGGCGCGCGTTTTTCACGGGGCAGTCCGGCAAGGCTTTTCAAATACTTCAATTCGCTGTCGCACACCTGCTCCGGCGTTTCCCCGTCGGAACCGGAATGGTCGTCCGGCGGCGGCGATTCCTGCCCGCCGGGCGGAACCGCCCCGTTCAGGTCTTTCACCGCCTGTTCGCGGTCGAACTCCACAACCGGCGCGGAAAGGCGGGTTTCATTCACCAGCGCGGCTTCCCGCTCATCGAGGGCGTTGAGGGCGTCGTTCAGCACACGCCCGCCGCGGTAGACCTCCTCCACCGACTCGTTGAGCAGCAACCGGGCGCAGATTTTGCGGTCTTTGCCGGCTGTCGTTTCCACCAGGTGGACAAAGGCCAGCAGCTGGGCGTCCAGCAGGTCGTCGTCGGCGCGCCGGTAATACTCCCGGCGCAGAGCGGCAATGCGGTTGCGGGCGGATTGGAGGCGCAGGGCGAAGGAGTCGTCGGCGGGCCGCACATGCTCCGGGTCCCGCGCGAAGAGACGCTCATAGAGTCCGTCCAGTTCCTCCGGATGCTTGCGCAGCACCGCCAGCTCGCCCTCGCCGCCGAGCACCGTGACGGCGATGCCCTCATAGGCCCTGAAGGCGCGGGCCCGGGTTGACGGCTTCTCCTGAAACCCGGCCAGCACAAAGGCCGTCAACACCAGAACCGCGGCGAAGACAACGCCGCAGACACGCGCCGCCGCAGTGTTCCCCGCGGCCCGCGCCGCGCCCGCCCGCTGCAGGATGAACCCGCCGGCCACCGCCAGCAAAAGCGCGGCGGCGACCACGGCAAACCAGGCCGTGGGACTCACCCACCTGTCGAACCGGTAGAAATAATGCGCGGCGTAAAGGAGCACCGCCAACAGCGCCAGCTGCACCACGCCCAGCCGGGGCCAGGCGGCGGGAGCCAGCTTGGCGGCGTGCTTCAGGCCGAAACCGAAGACGAGGCCGGCGATCACCCCCCACGTCAACAGGGCGTTGACGCAGGCGATGACCGACGGAAACATCCACACCTGGCTCATGACTCCCCCGGGCGGCGCGGCGTCACATCAGGCGTGCGCCCAGTCAATGACGAAGCGGTATTTGACGTCGCTCTTCAGCATCCGCTCATAGGCCATGTCAATCTGATCGGGCCGGATGAGCTCGATATCGGAAACGATGTTGTGCTCGCCGCAGAAATCCAGCATTTCCTGGGTTTCGGGGATGCCGCCGATCATCGACCCGGCGAAGGTCTTGCGCATGTAGATGAGGCTGCGCACCTTCACCGGCAGCGGCTCGATAGGCAGGCCCACCTGCACCAGCGCGCCGTCGGTGCGCAGCATCCGGAGATAGGCGTTGATGTCATGGGGCGCCGAGACGGTGTCGATGATGAGATCCAGGCTCATCGCCGCCTTGTCCATCTGCTCCTGGTCTTTGGAGAGAATCACGTGGTCGGCGCCGAGATGCCGGGCGTCGGCCGCCTTGCCGGCGGAGGTGGTGATCATCGACACATCCGCCCCCATGGCGTGGGCGATTTTCACCGCCATATGGCCGAGCCCGCCGAGGCCGACAACGCCCACCTTGACCCCCGGCCCCGCCTTCCAGTGGCGCAGCGGCGAATAGGTGGTGATGCCGGCGCAGAGCAGCGGCGCCGTTGCCGCGAGATCCAGATTGTCGGGCACCCTCAGCACGTGCTCGTCATTGACGACGACGCGCCTGGAATAACCGCCGAAGGTCCAGCGGCCGGGGCCGGTTTCCTTGTCCGGGGCGTTGTAGGTGCCGGTCATGCCGTTGAGGCAGTAGTTTTCCAGGCCGCGGCGGCAGTTGTCACAGGTGCGGCAGGAATTGACGATGCAGCCCACCCCGACCTTGTCGCCCACCTTGAACTTCGTCACCTCTGCGCCGACCCGCTCGACGAACCCGACGATTTCATGGCCGGGAATGCACGGATATTTGGTGTTGCCCCATTCGTTGCGCGCCTGGTGCAAATCCGAATGGCACACGCCGCAATACTGAATCGCGATGTCGACATCGTGGGGCAGCGGGTCCCGCCGCTCGAAACTGAACGGCGCGAATGTCGCGTCGGCCGCCGACACAGCCATGCCTTCACAGATAAACATGTTCAAGACTCCTCAATGGTTCATGCCCGGCGGCTGACTGGCGGCCTCCGGCGGATTGTCGCTCCGTCTTATAAAACATCCGCCGAAAAAGAAAAGAAAAAGGTCCGGAAATCTTTCTTTGCGGGGAAGCCGCCGCCCAAGCCATTTCTCCAAACCGGAATACCTCAACGGCCCGGCTCTCCACATCACCGCCGGGTTGACTTCCCGGGGGCCGAATCATAGTATCCCGATTCGCGCGGGTTTCCGGTGGCGTTGCTCTGATGGTGTGCGTTTTCCGCGTTCGTGATGTGATGTTGCGGCAGGGGGAAAACATGTCGAAGAATCAGAATGACTGCGCCAACCGCTCAGCCGGCCTGAAGGCACTGGTGAGGGCGCCGTTTCGCTGGATCCTTGCCGGCTTTCCGAAGCGCGAGGAGAAAATAACCATAACAGATGCCGCCGATACTTCCCACAGCGCGGAACCGGTTGTTTGGATCAGTGCAGTCTTTAGGAATACTGCTTTATTCAAAAGACTTCTCGCCTATCCGGGTATGAAGTGGGATGAACCGGAGAAATTACGTCTTCAAGTGTTAATCGATGCCAGCGTAGCCGGTGATCCTCTTCCAGAAAATGAAATCCCCCGTGATTTTTACGGAGAATACAAAGACACGAGGATCAAGTCGCTGCCGGATTTCTTTTTGGTCCAAGGCAGTTTCCTGTGTGTTTCCGAACGTGTTGCCGTTGTGTTGCGTGAATTCGGGCTCGGCGGTGACCTCCGACCTGTCAACCTTTGGCAGGGCGATAAGACAACCCCCGTGGACGGAGGGCCGTATCACATGGTGTTGGTGAGCGCACGAAAATGTGCGCTTATCCCGGAACAATCAAATTTAGAGTCGTCTTTCAAAGTCGAAAGTCCATCCGGTGTCCGATGGACAATACCCGGTTGGGTTAAGGACCAAGACATTGCGCTTTCGCCTGACGCGCTTGAGGGGGCTGCTCTTTGGCGCGACCCGGCAGCAATGGCAGCGTTGTTTATCAGTGACCATTTGATGCAGGCGTTTCGCAAAGCGAAAATCAGGGTGAACCTGGAACCGAAAAAGTGCAGAATTATCAAGGGCGAAAATGTGTAGAACCCTTGAAAATTCTCAAATGAATTTCATGCCCGAAGGGTGAAGTTGTCAGGTTACGAGAGCAAAGCGATAGACTTATGAGCGACAAGGGATTCTACCAGTTCGGTTTCGCCATCCACCATATTATACCGCAAGAGGCACTCGAGCAGTTTGATGCTCTCTTGAGTCGGAACGGCATCACCAAGGAGATGCGCGGCAACAAAATTGCCTTGATGACCGGGGCGGAAGGCGTTGAAACCCTGAAATCCGGTATTTTGGGTGACGCAGGTTCGCTCTTCGATATCGGTTGGGGGCTAAGCCGGCACAACGGTTATGATGACGCGCACCGACAATATGACAACTTTATTATCTATACTCTTAGAGCCATAAATCGCGATACAACGTTGGCTGCGGATCCCGTCAAGCAGAAATTTATTCTATTTGATTTGTTCGACTATGCGGAAAAAATATGTCGTGGCGAAGTCGCCGGGTGGGGGACGGACTCTGGTGCTCTTTATGAAAACTGGATGGGCGATTATGCAAGTTTTTCCGCCCGATATGAAGGGCTCATCGCGTCACCAACGGAGAGTAAAAGGGTAAACGATTTTATCGAGACCAAGAGTTCGCCCGAGAGCACA
>JAISTL010000155.1 GCA_031272615.1 Methylobacteriaceae bacterium
GGTTGCCGGTGCCGAGCGTGCCGAGGTGCGCGGCGGTGTTGGCCTTTTGCAGCACGGGGTATTTCTCCGCCAGCGCCCGGTAACCCGGTTCCAGTTCCGCCCAGGCCGCCTCGACATGAGGCGGCGCGTTGTCGTTCCACGCGCCGACATCGCCTTTCAGACCGTGGTTGGTGCGCCCGTGCGGCACCGCCTGTTCCAGCGCCAGGCGCAGGCCGCCGAGATCCCTCGGCAAATCGGCTCTGGTCAACGGCGTCAAGGCCGCGGTCATGCCGCAGCCGATATCGACTCCCACCGCCGCCGGGATCACCGCCCCAATGGTCGGGATCACCGAGCCCACGGTGGAGCCCTTGCCGGAGTGGGCATCCGGCATCACCGCGATCCAGCAATGGATGAACGGCAGCGAGGCCAACGCCGCCAGCTGGCGCATGGCCGCCTCTTCCACCGGAATCCCGACGGTCCACATCTTCACCGGAACCCGGAGGTTGAGGTCCGTCCATCCGGATTTCTCTTGCAGGGTTTCATAGGATGCCATCGTTATTTCCCGTCGCGGCGCTCCTTGCGCAGTTTTTCCCACCAGTCCAGACGCTTGCGGATTTCCCGCTCGAAGCCGCGGTCCACCGGATGATAGAAGTGCTGCCGCTTCAGTTTCCGCGGCCAGTAATCCTGCCCCGAAAAGGCATCCGGTTCGTCGTGGTCATAGCGGTAGTCCGCGCCGTAACCCTCCTCCTGCATCAGCCGCGTCGGCGCGTTGAGGATGGTTTTCGGCGGCATCAGCGAGCCGTACTCCTTGGCCGCCCGCATCGCCCGGCTGAAGGCGGTGTACACGGCGTTGGATTTCGGCGCTGTCGCCAGATACACCACCGTTTCCGCCAAGGCAAGTTCTCCCTCGGGGCTGCCGAGAAAGTCATAGGTGTCTTTGGCGGCGTTGGCGATGACCAGGGCGTTCGGGTCAGCCAGACCGATATCCTCCGAGGCCATGCGCACCAGGCGCCGGGCGATGAACAACCGGTCTTCGCCGCCGTCCAGCATCCGCGCCAGATAATAGAGGGCGGCGTCCGGGTCGGAGCCGCGCACGGTTTTGTGCAGGGCGGAAATCAGGTTGTAGTGCCCCTCCTGGGATTTGTCGTAGATGGGCGCGCGCCGCTGCACCATCTCCTGCAGGCCGGCGACATTGAACACCTCGCCGGGTTTGGCGGCGCGCCACACCTCCTCGGCCAGCATCAGCACGGCGCGCCCGTCACCGTCGGCCATGCGGATGAGCGACGCCCGCGCTTCCTCGTCAAGCGGCAGCACGAGGCCGGTCATCGCCTCGGCGCGCTTGAGGATTTTTTCGAGCGCGTCCTCGTCCAGCGGCTCGAAAATCAGCACCCGCGAGCGCGAGAGCAGCGCCGCGTTGAGCTCGAAAGAGGGGTTTTCCGTCGTCGCGCCGATGAGCGTGATGGTGCCGTCTTCCATCACCGGCAGAAAGGCATCCTGCTGGGCGCGGTTGAAACGGTGGATTTCATCGACGAACAGCAGAGTCGCCCGGCCGTAGCCGCGTTTACCGCGCGCCGCCTCGAACACTTTCTTCAGTTCGGCCACGCCGGAGAAAATCGCTGAAATCTGCTCGAACGACAGGTCGGTTTCCTTGGCCAGCAGCCGCGCCACCGTGGTTTTGCCGGTGCCGGGCGGCCCCCAGAAAATCAGCGACCCGAGGGATTTGGCTTCCACCAGACGCGTGAGAATGCCCTCGGGGCCGACAAGATGCTCCTGCCCGACCACCTCGGAAAGCGTTTTCGGGCGCAATTGGTCGGCCAGCGGGCGGTTGAGAAAGCTGTAGGCCTGACTACGCGCCCGCTCCTCCTCATCGGCGGAAGGAAACAAACTCTCCATGCCCTTCACCCCGCGGCGTTGACAAATCCCGGCCCCAAGGGAGGGAGTCCCGGCCCCAAGGCAGGGCGTCGGCGGAGAATCTCCCGTAGGTTCCGCCGGTTTTCGCGACGGCGCGGATTATAGAGATACGCCGCGCCGGAGCAAGCGTATTTCTCTTCTTCCCACCGAATTCACAAGGGCAGCGCCGCCCGGTGTTTTTTGTTGTGCATCGTCCTGAACCGTGTTATCAAACACTTAAGGACGGTCTCCACCCAGCAGCCTCCGCTGCTATTGCCTCCGGGCTTGGCGCGTATCCTTCGGGTTTCAGACGCCGCAGTACACATGATGTACACGTGGGGACCGTCCTCTTGATGGTGTCCTGTTTGCGCCCGGCGACGGGCTTTTTTATTGCCCCAAATCCTGATATTTTGGTGTCCCAAATCCTGATGTTTTGTTGCCCCAAGTCTCGGGTTTTTTGTTGCCCCAACCCAAGTCCTGATGGTGTCTACTCCCTATTTCCTAACCCCTTCCTGCGGCGCCGGAGTCGTTTTCACTTTGCCGGTCAGGGTTTTTCTGTTACAGCGGTGCGGTCCTTCGGCCGTACACAACAAATAACCATCAGTGCCATGAGCGTTTATCAATTCAATTCCGCCATCGTCCGCGCCCCCGCGCCGAGCGTCGTCAAGGGCCTGCGCGCGGAAGACCACGGGGACCCTTCGTTTCCCGGCATCCAGGCCGAGCACGCCGCCTATGTCCGCGCCCTTGAAGCCCACGGAGTGGCGGTGGAGGTGCTGGAACCGCTGGAGCAATATCCCGACTCCATCTTTGTGGAAGACCCGGCTTTGGTGTTTCACGAGGGCGCCGTGCTGCTGAACCCGGGCGCGCCGAGTCGCAACGGCGAAGCACGGGAGATTGCCCCGGTTCTCGAGCGCAACTTCCCGGTGGTGCTCGCCGTCACCGAAGGGTTTGTCGACGGCGGCGATGTGCTGGTGACGCCTGCCCATGTGATGATCGGCCTTTCCGCCCGTACCACCCGGCAGGGCGCCGAGGCGCTCGTCACCCGCCTCGCCGAACTCGGCCGCAGCGGCGTCATCGTCGCCACTCCTGCCGATGTGCTGCATTTCAAATCCGATTGCTCGCTGCTGGATGACGCCACCATGCTGTCCACGGCGCGCCTCGCCGCCTCCGGCGTCTTCAGCGGCTTTGACGTCATCCCCGTTCCCGACGGAGAGGAAGGCGCGGCCAACGCCCTTCGCGTCAACGACGTCGTGTTCGTCGGCAGCCGGTTCCCGAAAACCATCGATACCCTGAGCCGCCGCGGCTATTCCGTCGTACCGCTGGAAACGGCGGAAATCGCCAAGATCGACGCCGGGCTGTCATGCATGTCGCTGCGCTGGCGACGATGACGCCCGCCGTTTTCCAAGACCACCCCAAGTCGCGTTCCCACCCCAAACCCGGAGAAACACCATGAAACTGGTTTCCGCCTTTCTTGCCGCCGGCATCTGCGCCGTCGCTCTCACCGCCGCCCAGGCGCAGGATAAAACCTACACCGTCGGCATCGCCCCCGAACCGTACCTGCCCTACAGCACGCTCAACGCCGCCAACCAGTGGGAAGGCTACGAGCCCGACATGATCCGCGCCATCTGCGAGGAAGCCAAGCTGAAGTGCGAATTCACCGCCATCGCCTGGGAGGGCCTCATTCCCTCGCTCACCAACAACAAGGTGGATATCATCGTCGGCGCCTTCACCATCAACGCCGAGCGCCAGAAGGTCGTCGATTTCCTCACGCCTTATGATTTTGAAACCACCCATGTCATCGGCGCCAAGTCCGACAAGACGGAAATCGGCCTCACCAAGGACCCGGCTGACCCGGCGGTCGAAATCCTCGACGAGAAAACCATGACCGGCAAGGTTGTCGGCGTGCAGTCGTCCAGCACCCAGTCAAAATACGCCGCGACCTATCTGAAATCCCTGGAAATCAAGAATTATGACACCGCTGACAACATCCTCGCCGATATGGTCATCGGCCGTGTCGACTACACCATGGTCGGCTCCAACTTCTCGGCCGACTTCCTGAAATCCGACAACGGCAAGGATTATCACGTCGCCGCCGTGGTGCCCAGGAACCCGGTGGAAGGCGAAGGCGGCATTGCCGCGGCGGTCAACAAGGGCAATACGGAACTGCTGAACAAACTCGAAACCGCCCTCGCCACGCTGGAAAAGAACGGCAAGCGTGAGGAACTGAGCAAAAAGTGGTTCCCCTACCGGTACGTGAAATAAGCCGTCGCTTATTTTGGCGTAACGCGGACAAACGAGAGAACCGCGGACGGCCCCCGCCCGCGGTCACTGGGTTGCGTTGACGGGAGTTTCAGGCGCGGATAATGGAGCATTCCTACTGGTCCATGTTGTCCTTCGGCGATACCGGCTGGGGAGACGAATTTCTCTCCGGCTTCTGGCTGACGCTGGAAATCTCGTTTTGCGCCTATTGCGTCTCCTTCGTTTTCGGCCTGCTGGGCGCCGCCGCCAAGTTGGGCCCGTTCAGGGCGCTCAGAGCCATCGGCACCGGCTATACCGGGCTGGTGCGCTCCCTGCCGGAGCTGCTGCTGCTGCTCCTGCTCTATTACGTGGTGGCCAATCATCTTGAAATCCTGCTGCGATCCTCCGGCCTGGTGAGCGAAACCTTCCAGGTGAGCCCGTTCCTCGCCGCCGTGTTCGCCCTGGCCTTCGTCTGCGGCGCCTTCATGACCGAGGTGCTGCGCGCCGCCTACATTTCCGTTCCCGCCGGGCAGACCGCCGCCGGGCGGGCGCTCGGGCTCTCCACCTGGCAAATCCAGCGCTTTGTGATTTTCCCCCAGCTCATCCGCGCCGCCGTGCCGGGCATGGGCAACCTGTGGCTGGCCATCACCAAGGAAAGCGCCCTGGTCAGCATTCTCGGCAATTTCCACGAGGTGCTCTACGCCGGCTACCGCGCCGCCGCCAACACCAAGGAATACATCTTTTTCTACACCTTCACGGCGCTGATTTTCCTGTTCATCACCATCGTCTCGATGATCGCGCTGCGCATCCTGGAAAACCGGCTGAACAGGGGGTTCGAATGATCGACTCCCTCACCATCGCCATGGACATGATGCCGCGCATCGCCGCCGCCGCGCCGCTCACCATCTTCCTCACCGTCGCCTCGGCGATTCTCGGCTTTTCCATCGGCATTCCCGTGGCCTTCGCCCGCCTGTCGGCCAACAAACTCGTCATGGCCCCGGCCGAGGCGTTCTCCCTGTTTTTCCGCGGCACGCCGGCGCTGGTGCAGATTTATCTCATCTATTACGGCCTCGGGCAGGTTCTGCCGGGCACCTGGCTGCGCCACAGCTTCCTGTGGCCGTATTTGCGCGAGGGCCTGTGGTACGCCGTGCTCGCCCTCAGCCTCAATCAGGCCGCCTATGTGTCCGAGGTGTTCCGCGGCGCCGTGAAGAACCTGCACAGGGGCTATATTCAGGCCGGGCAGTCCCTGGGCATGACTCCGGGGCAGATCACGCGCATGGTGGTCATCCCCCTGGCGCTCAGGGACTGTCTGCCCGTGCTGACGTCGGAAACCCTGTTTCTGCTGAAAACCACGTCGCTCGCCTCCACCATCACGGTGATGGAAATCATGGGCACCGCCCGGGCGCTGCAGCGCACCACCTACAATATCTACGAACCGCTGTTCTGCGCCGCCATCCTCTATTTCGCCATCACCTTCGTGCTGATCTGGAGCATGAAGCAGGTTGAACTGCGCATCAACGCCTACCGGCTGGTGAAATAGCGCCGCGACGACAGGGGGCGTCATTGCGAGCGATAGCGAAGCAATCC
>JAISTL010000181.1 GCA_031272615.1 Methylobacteriaceae bacterium
GCCCGCTTGCATCCGCCTGTCGGGTCATTCCGGCCCGACGGGCGTTGCGCGACATCCGATCGCCAGGGAGATTATGCATGCCGACTGTTGTTTCGAGACTCGAGTTTCTGGAAAAACACCTGATTATACTCATCTTCCTGATAATGACACTCTCCTCCATTTTTCAGGTCATCAACCGGAACATCCTCCATTTCCCCATCGGCTGGACCGAGGAAGTCGCACGTTACTGCCAGGTTTGGCTCATCCTGCTGGCGACCGAGGTCGGGTTGCGCCGCGGACAGCAGATGGCCATCAACATCATGGTCACACGACTGAAGGGAGCGGCATTCAAGCTCGTGCAAATGGTCTCCAGCCTGACGATTCTGGCCTTCTGCCTGATCGTCGTCTGGTACGCTCTGGAACTGATGATGGTTCAAATTGAAAACCGCCAGGTTTCTTCGGCCTTGCGCATGCCCATGACAATACCCTACGCGGCGATGCCGTTCTGTTTTGTCGTCATGAGCTTTTCGCAATTGTTCCAGATTGTCCGCCTGTTTTCAGCGAAAACCGGAGCCGCCTCGAACGACGACGGACAACCAACCGAGGAGTTCTAACATGTCGGAATCCATGTTGCCTGTCGTTCTGTTTTCACTGTTTCTCATAACTCTCGTTGTCGGGATTCCGATTTCTTTCAGCCTCGGCATTTCCAGCCTGATTTGCCTTTACGCGCTCGATGTGCCGCTGACCGTGGTCCCCCAACGCCTGTTCACGGCAATGGACTCCTTTCCGTTGATGGCAATCCCGTTCTTCATCCTTTCCGGAAACCTGATGACCGAAGGCGGTATTTCCAAGCGTCTGCTGGAGTTTGCCAGTGCCATTCTGGGCAACATCCGCGGCTCCATCGCCATGGCCTGCATCCTGGCCTGCGCGTTTTTTGCCGCGTTGTCAGGTTCCGGCCCGGCGACGGTCGTCGCCATCGGCTCCATGGTCTATCCGGAGCTCATCGCCCGCGGTTATCCCGCCGAAAAGATGGCGGGAATGATTGCGGTATCCGGCGGTCTCGGCCCAATCATCCCGCCGAGTATCATCATGGTCATTTACTGCACCATCACCGACAACTCCATCCGGGCGTTGTTTGCCGCCGGTTTTTCCGTGGGAACCATTTTCGCCGCGGGTCTGATCGCGGTCACCTACATCCTGGCCGTCATTGAAAACTGGCCGGTAACAGGCAAAAAATTCTCGTTCGGCTTTGCCTTCGCGGCATTCCGCCATGCCGTGTTCGCGCTGTTGATGCCCGTCATCATTCTTGGTGGAATTTACGGCGGTATTTTCACGCCCACCGAAGCGGCGGCGGTATCGGTCGGATACGCCTATATCGTCAGCGTTCATATTTACAGAAATCTGCGCATCAAAGACTGCTGCGATATCATGTACAAGTCCGCGATCTCCAGCGCCGTCATCCTGTTCATCATCGCAACATCAAACATCTTCTCGTGGTTGTTCGCCTATGGCGGGATAACGGACACTCTGGTCAACAGCATCTCGAGCCTGGGGCTCGGATACTGGGGAATTCTGCTTCTGCTCAGCACGATTTTGCTGATATTCGGCCTGTTTTTGGAAGGAACCGCCATTATCATTCTGTTGATGCCGATTTTCTATCCGCTGGCCATGAATGTCGGCATCGACCCCATCCATTTCGGTATCGTGGTCTGCACATCCATCGTCATCGGCACATTTACGCCGCCCGTCGCCGTGAATGTGTTTGCCGCCGCGACCTTTTCGAAACTGTCCGTGGAAGAGATTGCTCGGGGCGAAATTGCCTGGCTTGCCGCCATGGTTGTCATGCTGCTGATCATCATCGTCTTTCCGGAACTGTCTCTGTGGCCGGTGCGGATGTTGTAGCGTTTCACCAATCTGAAGGAGATGAAAATGGAACTCTTTGCCACGGATGTCCTGGTCATCGGCGGCGGCGGCGCCGGACAACGGGCTGCCATCGCCGCCCATGACGCGGGCGCTTCGGTTCTGATGATCGTCAAAGGGCGTCAGGGCGGCGGCGCGACCGGTTTCGGAGTGTCGGAAATGGCCGGATATAACGCGCCTGACAGCTCCGCCGACCCGTCCGACAGCCCGGAAAAGTACTATGACGACATTATGGAAGCGGCGCTGGGAATGGCCGACCCCGAGGCCGCCCGGGTTTTGTCCGAGAGCGCCGCCGATACGGTGCGTCAGTTGCAGGAGTGGGGCGTCGTTTTCGAGGAGGCCGCCGACGGAAAGCTGTATACCTTCAAGAGCTGTTATTCCAGTCTTGCCCGCACCCATGTGATCAAGGGACACGGTGAACCCATCGTCAGGGCCATGACCCGGGAAATAAACGCCCGGGGTATCCGCGCCCTGGAAGGGCATCGGGTCATTTCGCTGATTGTGCGGGACGGATTATGTGTTGGAGCCCTGGTATCGAGCCCCGAAAAGAAACTCCTCGGCATCCGCGCCGGTGCGGTTGTCCTGGCGACAGGCGGCGCAACCCGGATTTTCGAAAAAAACATGAATCCGTCCGAGAACACCGGCGACGGTTACGCCCTCGCTTTCCGCGCCGGGGCGGACCTCGTCAATATGGAATTCATGCAGGCCGGCATCGGCTTTCTCTTTCCCTCCATCAGCCTCATCAACGCCTACATTTGGGGCGGCCATCCGCGATTGACCAACGCCCGTGGTGACGAGTTCCTGAAGACGGCGACTCCGGAGCTTGACGCGGAGGATATACTGGATGAGCATCGCAAACACTTTCCGTTCAGTTCGAGGGACAAGTCCTGCTGGCTCGAAATATCGATGCAGAAGGAGATCACCGAAGGCCGCGGCGCGCCCCATGGTGGTGTCTATGCCGATTTTTCAATGATGACCGACAGTTATGTGGGGTCGCTCTCCAATGAATACGGCTTGCACCGCATGTGGCCCATTGCCCGGGATTACTTTTTATCCAAAGGAATCAACATCTTCAAAGATAAAACCGAGATTGCCTGCTTCGCGCACGCCATCAATGGCGGCGTGAAAATCTCGGCCGGAGCCGAAACCGTTGTTCCCGGCCTGTACGCCGCCGGGGAAACCGCCGGCGGTCCGCACGGCGCCGATCGGCTGGGCGGAAACATGATGGTCACCTGCCAGGTTTTCGGCAAAATAGCCGGCGCCAACGCCGCCCGGTTCGCGCTGAAGCACGGCAACAGCGCGGCGCAGAGCCGGGATTTCCACAGCGCCGAACAAGAGGCAGCCCATCTGCTGTATCGGCGTGTCGACAATTCCGGCATCCAGAAGGCGTTGCAACATGCCTGCCAACTGCATCTGCTGGTCCGCCGCACCGGAGCGGGTCTGACGTCCCTGCTGCACAACATAACCGGATGGGAAGCGGCGGTGAATGACGCCCCGCCGTCCGACTCCCCCGACGACAACAACGCCGCGACGGCAAACCTGCTGCTGTGCGCCAAAATCATGGCCACCGCGGCACTGCAGCGGCGTGAAAGCCGGGGAAGCCATTTCCGTGAAGATTACCCGCTGGTCGATCCGGCTTTTGCCTCATCCGCGGTCATGAAACACCGGTGACAGACTCCATTGGTGGACTTGGTGGACGAGGGTGGACGAATCCCGCCACTCCGCCGGTTGACGTGTCGCACCGCCGGCGCCGGGCTGAGTTTCGCCATCGGCATGGCGCGCCTGGAGCACAAGGTCGCCCATATCACCCGCGTCGGCAATGACCCTTTCGGGCGGAATCTGCGCCCTGCCCTGTGGAAGGACAAGCGGGAAATGGTAAGCGTCATCAATGACCTCGCGAGCCGCGCCGATACGGTGAATCCGCGGCGGCCATCGTCAACAGCACACCCCGCCCACCGGGACAAAATCGAACCTGATTTCACAAGAGACCACCGTGCGCGGCGGCCCGCGACACGAAAATCCTTTACATGAATTTCGATAAAATATAAAATGCAGTACTAATTTTTTATATATAAGTATTAGTCCTTAGGTCACGTTTCTGCGACAATGGTCACACTGCTCGCCCGTAGTAAGAATGGAACGTTTAAGGAGAAGAAATTGGAAAACGAAAATCTTATAATAAAAGTTCTTATCTTCTCTTCGTCCAATGTCATAGCCAGTTCGCTTGCCGCGTTCTATAACAATTTTGACGGATTTGAAGCGACATATCATTCCTCTGCAGCCAATCTTGTTGAGCGCATCAACCGCGACAAACCCAACATTCTTATTTTGCGTGAAGAGACGGTTTCCGATTATACCTGTCAAATGATCAATTCCATCAAAAAGGTGACGCCGAATCTCAAGATCGCCGTCATGGGGAAACTGGTCAACGACGCCATGCTCATGAAACTGATCGGGCATGGCGTGGAAGGCTACTTCAG
>JAISTL010000306.1 GCA_031272615.1 Methylobacteriaceae bacterium
ATACGCCCCGGCTTGGTGCTCCCGGATCATCAATCTAAAATCTCAAACCCCCGATGTCCTTCCTCCGGTGGAACATGAAAAATTCTTAACGTCCCGCGGGCGCAAAATCTCCACGAAAACATTGTGCATCCGGATATTCTGACGTAAAGTCCAGTGGGGTAATACGGGGTTAGGGGCGGCACGAAGTCCTGAAAGGAGTAAGGACTTGCGGTTTGCCGTCATGACTTGGAACGTCAACTCGGTCCGCTTGCGACTGGGGCAGGTCGTTCGTGTGCTGAACGAGCTCAGCCCCGATGTATTGTGCCTGCAGGAAACCAAGTGTCCCGATGACAAGTTCCCCTCGGGCGATTTTGCCGCCGCCGGATATCCGTTCATTGCGCGGGTGGGGTTCAAGGGGTTGAACGGCGTGGCCGTTCTGTCGAAATATCCGTTCCGCCGTTGTGCGTCGCTGAATTTCTGCGAACGGCAGGATGCGCGCCATATTTCAGTGATTCTCGGCGATGAGGCGGGCGAGGCCGCCGGGTTAACCATCAACAACTTTTACGTTCCTGCCGGCGGCGACGTGCCGGACCCGGAGGAAAACCCCAAGTTCGCCCACAAGCTGCGCTACCTCGCGGAGTTGCGCCGGTGGAGCGAACGCGACATGGAAACCCGCCGCAAAAGCATTCTGGTGGGGGATTTGAACATCGCGCCGCTGACGGACGACGTGTGGTCTCATCGGCAGCTTCTCGGCGTGGTCAGCCACAGCCCGGTGGAAACCGAAACCCTGGAGGCGCTGCGCACCGAGACCGGCTGGCTGGATGCGCCGCGCATTCTCGTTCCGCCGCCGCACAAGCTGTTCACCTGGTGGAGCTACAGATCCACCGGCTGGCGCGATGTCGACAAGGGGCGACGTCTCGATCATATCTGGACGTCGCAGGACCTGAAAGAGACCATCGAGAGCGTTGCCGTGCTGCGGGAAGCCCGCAGCTGGGAACCGCCCTCCGACCACGCGCCGCTGCAACTGGTGCTGCAGCTCTGAATTTTGCCGACCGGGCTTCGGGGCGACGGCGCGGGCACACCGGCGATGACGTGCAACAGTGCGCAAGAACCGATTGACGTTGCATCCGAAGTTGGGTAAGAGGCTGTTCACGTGTTGCCCCTGTGGCGGAATTGGTAGACGCGCTCGACTCAAAATCGAGTTCTGCAAAGAGTGCTGGTTCGAGTCCGGCCAGGGGCACCATTTCCTATTATAGGAAATATCATCATACGACTCTGACTATGAAACGGCGCGGCCGCTCCCCTTACAACCGGCGCGCCAGCAGTTCGTCACCGGTGCGGGCGATGCCCTCCACCGGCAGGAATGCGCCGGGCTCAACCGGCTCATCGAAACGCACCAGCGTAAAATCCGCCGCGCGGCCGACGGTTCCGGTTTCGCTCAGCACGGTGAGGCGCCGGCCGATCAGGCGCTCAAAATGCGCCACCAGCGCCGACCTCACCCAGCAGACGTGGAAAATCCGTGTGTACCGGCCGGCATAGCGCCGCGCCCTCGCTGCTCCACCATCAAAAAAGCATCATCATCCCGCGGCGAATGGGTTGGCGATGGACGCCGGCTGTTACGGGTCCGCCGACAACGCTTAACGAGAAATTTTCTCGTTACATTGACAGCTTTGACGAGTTTCGCTATATTTCATACAAATAACGAGAATTATTCTCTTTACGTGGTGTCAGGATGCTGATCAGTTTCACCCTCGAAAACTGGATGTCGTTTCGCGACCCGGTCACCTTTTCAATGGTCGCCACACGGGAGCGGCAGCATGGCGACAGACTCTCCAAGCTCGGAAAATACCAGACACGACTTCTCCCGATTGCCGCGATTTACGGCGGCAACGCCTCCGGAAAAACCAATTTCTTCAAAGGGATAAGATTCGCCCAAAATCTGGTTGTCAACGGGACCAAGCCCGACGGCACGATTCCCGTCGAGCCGTTCCGGTTGGACACTTCCCAAGTCGGACGCCCATCACGACTCAAATTCGAGTTGTTGATTGACGAGACGATTTACGAGTTCAGCTTCGCGATGACCCGCGAGGCGATAGTGGAAGAAAAGCTGACGCTTGTCGCCGGCACAAGTGAAAAGCTGCTGTACCAACGCCGGGAAGGGAGAACCGATTTTGACGGGTCTCTACCCGAAAAACAGTTTCTGCAGTTTGTTTTCAAAGGAACCCGGGATAACCAGCTCTTTCTGACCAACGCGATCTCCCAGAAAATCGACACGTTCCGGCCGGTCTACAACTGGTTCAAAGATACGCTTCAACTCGTCGCACCCGATTCGCGCTTCCAACCCTTCGAGCGGTTTTTCGATGAGGCGGACCCGCTTTACGAAAACATGAACGACTGGCTCGTACATCTCGACACCGGAATCACGCATCTGGGCACTGAAGAGATTCCTTTCGACAACGCCCTACTGCCTGAACCCTTGAAGGCCGCGTTGCAGGAGGATGTGCGGGAAGGTGAAACGGTTCATCTCCAAAATGTTCCGCTCAACCACAGCTTTGTCGTGACCCGGAAAAACGGCGAACTGCTTGCCCGGAAGTTGGTGACCTTTCATTCCGGTGGGGACGACACCCGGTACAAGTTCGAATTCCGCCAGGAATCAGACGGGTCGCGGCGGGTGATTGATCTGCTGCCGGCGTTCCTTGAACTGTCGGCCAGGGGCTCGAACAAGGTTTACCTGATTGACGAGATTGACCGAAGCCTGCACACGGTGTTGACCCGTCGGTTGCTCGAAGCGTATCTGGCCGGATGTTCCGGGGAAACCAGAACGCAACTGCTGCTGACGACACATGACGTTCTGCTTATGGATCAACGGCTTTTGCGCCGGGACGAGATGTGGGTCACCGAACGGAACGCCGCCGGGGCGTCGACATTGCTCTCTTTCAGCGAATTCAAGGACGTGCGGTATGACAAGGATATCCGCAAGAGCTACCTGCAGGGGCGGATGGGCGGAATTCCGCGGATTCTGTCGGGAGGCTCATTGGCCGCTCCCGGCCGCGCGGCGGTGATGGGCGGGGGCGACTGATGCCGCGGGGAAGACGCAAACTCCGGAGACCCCTTGGCGAGCGCCCCTACCGCAAACTGTTCCTGATTGCGGTGGAAGGTGTGAAAACCGAGCGGCAGTATTTTGCCGTCTTCAACCAACTGCCTCCCGTGATTCGGGTGATCTGCCCCAAAAGCGGCCACGACAGCTCGCCGCCCCAGGTATTGATGCGGAAGAAGAAACATCTGCGGGAAAAGGAGGAGGAGCTGAAATCCTCAGACGAAGCGTGGCTGGTGGTGGACAAGGATGAGTGGACCGACGAACAGTTGGCTCAGCTTCACGCGTGGGCACAAACGTGTAACAATTACCATTTCGCTCTCAGCAACCCCAAATTTGAGTACTGGCTTCTGCTTCATTTTGAGGACAGCACCGGCGGCATCTCGTCACGCGAGTGCAGCGCCCGGCTGAAACACCATCTTGCCGATTACGACAAGGGGATTGATCCGCGCCGGTTCACCCGCGCGCGGATTGACGACGCCATCCGCCGCGCCAGAGGGCGCGACACACCTTCATGTCCTGACTGGCCGCGCGCCCCCGGCAGCACCACGGTGTACCGGCTGGTCGACAACATTCTGAAGGCGTGAGCGCGGTTTTCACGGGAACGCTCGTGCCCGGGCCGCCGCAGGTTCAAATCGTCTGCAAATCGTACTCGGCGTCGCAGATCACGTATTGGGGAAATCGACAATCAAATCTGCGCCGAATTTCAATCCTGCGACTTCGGCGGCGATTTTCAACCATTTGTACTTTTCGGCATTGCTGCAATGGGTTCCGATCATCCAGCTCTGAGGCAGCGACTCCACATACTGTTGCCGTTTGGGCATTCCGGGATAGATCGCTTCAGGGGATTTCCCGAGATAAGCACATTTTCTCCCATGCATATCCGGATGCCGGGCGTAACGGTCCAAAAAACCCCGGTCATATTTGGAAAGCCGCGTCACCACATCCACCAAAGCGGATTTTGCGTCGGGATAAAACAATTGTTCTCCCTTCAACGTAACGCTGACGCTTCGAATGCCTTGGGCAGGTTTGCCGGGAATTTCCGTCGCGGGTCGAGGAACCTCCGGAGTTCCGGAAGCGCGAACACCGTGGGCGGCGGCGGTTTTGACGGCGCCCGCGGGACCGTTTACAAGTCCTTGTAAAAATTCCTGCGTATCCTTCTCTTCTGGTCGGTTTCCGGTGTGCGATTCCACCGCGTTGGCCAACAGCTCCACCAAACCCGGGTCGGCGCGCTTTATCAGTTGCTCCCAAACTCCCTTCAGCGCGTTTCGCGCCTCGCTGCGTTTATTGTTACGACGATATTCCCTGCGGGCATCCTCCAGGGCATCTTCGCGAATCACCCTCTCATATTCGAGGTATCGCTTGAAAATCTCGATGGCGTCCTCCGCCGGGCGTTCATACAGGTCAAGCATTTGAACCTGTCGCTCCTCGTAATTTCCCTGCTCGGCGGGCAGATAGAAGCGCCAGGTTTGCCCATCGGTCAACGCGACAAAAGGAACGCCGGTATCAAAGGCATATTGCAGGACCTGCTTGACTCCTTCCTCCGCCTTTCCCGGTTGTTTCACCTCGATAAAAACGGCCGGTTTTCCCGGCGGATTGCACAAAGCAAAATCCGCGCGCCCTTCGCCTGTTTTGTACTCCGGCCACACGAGCCGGGTGTCCCAAATGTCCCAGCCGATGTTCTGAAGAATACTCAGCACGACACCCTGGGAAATAGCGCTTTCGTTGGGGAAACTGCTTGTTTTGAGGCGTTCGACAATTTCACCGATAGTCTTTGCTGTCAACGGCATGTCATCTTCTCCCAACCCTTTGGCACCCGAACCGGGAAGCCTCAGCGGGCATCGTTCGCTGTTGATCGCTCGCCCAACAATTCGCGCCCGTTATGTCCGTAAATCATAGTTGACAGGAATACTCCTGACAATACGGGTTTCTTGAGTTTCACCAGCGTAAAATCCGCCGCGCGGCCGGTATTCCCGGTTTCGCTCAACACCGTCAGCCGCTGCCCGACTTTGCCGTCGAGATGCCGTTCCAAGGCTTCCTGTCCTTTGTCCCGCAACCTTTTCGCGCGTTCTTTGACAACAG
>JAISTL010000053.1 GCA_031272615.1 Methylobacteriaceae bacterium
CATGCGCGTGCTGCTCGGCTGCGCGGCGGTCGGCGGGTCCAACCGCGCCCACTGGTGCTACGAGCCCTTCGACAAGCTGCTGAACCAGGCGGTCCAGAGCTCCGACGTCGCCGAGCGCACCAAGCTCTATCAGGAAGCCCAGGTCATCTTCAAGGATCAGGTTCCCTGGATCACGCTGGCGCACTCCACCGTTTACATGCCCATGTCCAAGAAGGTCTCGGGTTATGTGCTTGACCCGTTCGGCAAGCATGAATTCGACACCGTCGACGTGGCCGACTGACGCTTTTCACTTTTCATCCGCCGGATGCCGCCCCGCGCGGCATCCGGCTTGAGTTTTGCGTAAATGCTCCGTTATATTTTCGGTAAATTGCTCTATCTGGTGCCGACTTTTCTCGGCATCACGATTGTGGCGTTCGGAATGATTCGCCTCCTGCCCGGCGACCCGGTGATCATGCTCGCCGGCGAACGCGGCGTCACTCCCGAACGCCATGCCGAACTGCTGGCCATGCTCGGCATGGACAAGCCCATCTGGGAGCAATATTTCATTTATGTGTGGAACCTGCTGCACGGCGATTTCGGCATTTCCTTCAGCAGCAAGGAATCGGTGCTGACCGAGTTTTTCGCCCGTTTCCCGGCGACGCTGGAGCTCGGCCTCTGCGCCATGATCATCGCCGTCATCGTCGGCATTCCCGTCGGCGTGTTCGCCGCCATCAAGCGCGGCTCCTGGTTCGACCAGGTGTCGATGACCGGCGCCCTGGTCGGCTATTCCATGCCGATTTTCTGGTGGGGCCTGCTGCTCATCATGCTGTTTTCGGTGTTTCTCAATCTCACGCCGGTGTCCGGCCGCATTGACCTGTTGTATTTCTTCGACACGCCCACCGGCTTCATGCTGATTGACTCCTGGCTTTCCGGCGAGAAGGGCGCCTTCGCCTCGGCGGTGTCCCATCTCATTCTGCCCTCGGTGGTGCTGTCAACCATTCCGCTGGCGGTGATCGCCCGCCAGACCCGGTCGGCCATGCTGGAGGTGCTGAACGAGGATTATGTGCGCACGGCGCGGGCCAAGGGCCTGTCGCCCTGGCGGGTCATCGGCCTGCACACGCTGCGTAACGCCCTCATCCCCGTGGTCACCACCATCGGCCTGCAGGTTTCCGTCATCATCACCGGCGCCGTGCTGACGGAAAACATCTTCTCCTGGCCGGGCATCGGCAAGTGGATGGTCGACGCCGTCTGGCGGCGGGATTATTTCGTCATCCAGGGCGGTCTGATTTTGATCTGCGTCAACGTGATGATCGTCAATCTGCTGGTCGATGTGCTCTACGCCCTCATCAACCCCCGCATCCGTTACAGTTGAGGGCCGCATGTTCAACGCAAATCCGGCAGCGGCAAATCAGCGGGTGGAGGATCGTTCGATCCTCCTGGAGTTCTGGCATTATTTCAAGCAGAACAAGGGCGCCGTTCTCGGCCTGGCCGTGTTCGTGCTGATTGTGCTGACGGCGCTGTTTGCCGATTTCATCGCCCCCTTCCACTATGACGTCACCCTCAGCGAGCTGCGCAAGCTGCCGCCCGCCTTTCAATCCGGCGGTGACGCCCGCTTCTGGCTCGGCACTGACGCCATCGGCCGCGACATTCTCTCGCGTCTCATCTACGGCGCCCGCTATTCGCTGTTCATCGGCCTGGTGGTGGTGATCATCTCCATGATTCTCGGCGTCATCTTCGGCCTCATTTCCGGCTTTCTCGGCGGCCCCGTGGACACGCTGATCATGCGCGTCATGGACATCATCCTGTCCATCCCGTCGATTTTGCTGGCCCTGACCATCATCGCCATTCTGCAGCAGGGCATTTTCAGCGCCATTGTCGCCATCGCCGTCATTTACCAGCCGCATTTCGTGCGCCTCACCCGCGCCGCGGTGCTGGCCGAGAAGAACCGTGAATACGTCATCGCCTCGCGTCTCGCCGGCGCCGGCAGGCTGCGGCTGATGATCAAGACCATTCTGCCCAACTGCATGGCGCCGATCATCGTTCAGGGCACCTTGAGCTTCTCCAACGCCATTCTCGACATCGCCGCCCTGGGCTTTCTCGGCCAGGGCGTGCAGCCGCCCAACCCCGAATGGGGCACCATGCTGGCCGAAGCGCGGGAGTTCATCACCTCCGCGTGGTGGATTGTCACCTTTCCGGGTCTTGCCATTCTCATCACCGTGCTCGCCATCAACCTGGTGGGCGACGGCCTGCGCGACGCGCTGGACCCGAAAATGAAGAGGAGTTGACAACAGATGCCCCTCCTCGACATCCAAAACCTCACCGTGACCTTTGCCACCATGAAGGGACCGTTCACCGCCGTTGACGGCATTTCCATGCATGTCGACCATGACGAGGTGCTGGCCATTGTCGGTGAATCCGGCTCGGGCAAATCGGTGGCCATGCTGGCGGTGATGGGGCTGCTGCCCGACACCGCCGCCGTCACCGCCGACTCCCTCACCTTTGACGGGCGGAATTTGCTGTCGATGAGCCTCAAGGAACGGCGCACCGTCATCGGCAAAGACATGTCGATGATTTTCCAGGAGCCCGTCGCCAGCCTCAACCCCTGTTTCACCGTCGGTTTCCAGATCATGGAATCCCTGCGGACCCATCTGCACATGAGCGAGCGGGAGGCCCGCAACAAAACCGTGGAGCTGCTGCACCAGGTGGGCATCACCGACGCGCCGGAGAAAATGCGCGCCTTTCCGCATCAGCTCTCGGGCGGCCAGTGCCAGCGCGCCATGATCGCCATGGCGATTTCCTGCAAACCCAAGCTGCTCATCGCCGACGAGCCGACCACGGCGCTGGATGTCACCATCCAGAAGCAGATTCTCGATTTGCTCATGCAGCTGCAGGCGGAGTACGGCATGGCGCTCATCATCATCACCCATGACATGGGGGTTGTGGCGGAAACCGCTGACCGCGTGGTGGTGCAGTACAACGGCCGCAAGATGGAAGAGGCGGACGTGCTGTCGCTGTTCGCCGCCCCGCAGAACGCCTACACCAGGGCGCTGCTGTCGGCGCTGCCGGAAAACGCCACCGGCGACCGGCTGCCCACGGTGGCGGATTTCCGCCTGAACGACGCCGCGGGAGGGCCGACGCCATGAGCGAAACCGTTCTGGAAGCCCATGCCATCACCCGGGATTATCATGTCAGCGGCGGCTTCATCCGCGCCGCCAAGGTGGTGCACGCCGTCAAGGGCGTCTCCTTCAAGGTGGAAAAGGCCAAAACCCTGGCCATCGTCGGTGAGAGCGGCTGCGGCAAATCCACCCTGGCGCGCATCATCACGCTCATTGACCCGGCCACCTCCGGCGAGCTGATGATGAACGGCCGCGAGGTCGACATCCTGCACAACAACCGCGTCACCCCGGCGCTGCGCCGCACGGTGCAGATTGTGTTCCAGAATCCCTACGGCTCCCTCAATCCGCGTCAGAAAATCGGCGACGCCCTCACCGAGCCGCTGCTGCTCAACACTGACAAATCCGCCGCCGAGCGGCGGGACCTCGCCATGGAGATGCTGGCCAAGGTCGGCATGCTGCCCGAGCATTACCACCGTTATCCGCACATGTTTTCCGGCGGTCAGCGCCAGCGCGTCGCCATCGCCCGCTCGCTGATGCTGCGCCCGTCGCTGCTGGTGCTCGACGAGCCCGTCTCCGCCCTCGACCTTTCGGTGCAGGCCCAGGTGCTCAACCTGCTGGCCGACCTGCAGGACGAGCTGGGCCTCACCTATGTGTTCATCTCCCATGACCTGTCGGTGGTGCGTTACATCGCCGACGACGTGATGGTGATGTATTTCGGCGAGGTGGTGGAATACGGCCCGCGCGAGCGGGTGTTCGCCGACCCGCGGCACGACTATACCAAAAAACTCTTCGCCGCCACCCCCAAAACCGACGTGGAACACATCCGCGCCCGTCTGGTGGAACGGCAGAAATGGCGGGACTCCCGGGCCAAGAGGTGAGCGGGCGCCACCAAGGAACTGGCGATTATTCCTCACCGGTCTTGCATCGGCCGCCGAGCCGTGCCATAAAATCCGGCAATGGGGTATTATGAAAGGGCGCCGCCGGTATCCGCCGGTGAACAGCGGATTATGAAGGTTTTCGACAACATCAATACGTTCGTCAAGGACGACTTGGAATTGAGTATTCGCAAGGGCAGCCGGATTTCGGTGGCCGCCGCGTGCTTTTCCATCTACGCCTACCAGGCGTTGAAGAAACAGCTCGAACACATTGAAGAATTGCGTTTCATTTTCACGTCGCCGTCCTTCGTCACGGAGAAATTTCCAAAAGAAAAACGGGAGTTTTATATTCCGCGGCTCAATCGGGAACGCAGCCTGTACGGCACGCAATTTGAGGTGAAGCTTCGCAATGAGCTGACACAGAAGGCCGTCGCCCGGGAGTGCGCCGAGTGGATTCGCCGGAAAGCCCGGTTCATGTCCCATATCGGCAGCGAGCCGATGAACGGATTCATGAACATCAACAACACCGATGAACAGCTCGTCTACATGCCGTTGAACGGCTTCACCAGCGGAGATTTCGGTTATGAGCGCGGCGCCGCTCTTTCTCTGGTGACCCGTCTGGAGGCGCCGGGCAGCGCTGAATTCCTGCGCCTGTTCGATACCGTATGGCGCGACAAGGCACGGGTACAGGACGTCACTGAAGAGGTACTCGACAGCATTACCGCAGCCTACAAGGAAAACCCGGCGGACTTTCTGTACTTCTTCATGTTGTACAATATTTTCAACGAGTTTCTCGAGGATATTTCCGAGGACGTGCTGCCCAACGAAGCCACCGGATTCAAGCAGAGCAAGGTCTGGACCATGCTGTACTCGTTCCAGCGTGACGCCGCCCTTGCGGTCATCAACAAGCTGGAACAATATAACGGCTGCATTCTAGCCGACAGCGTCGGCCTCGGCAAAACGTTCACCGCTCTGGCCGTCATCAAGTACTATGAGAACCGCAACCGCGGCGTTCTGGTGCTCTGCCCCAAGAAGCTGAACGACAACTGGCGCATGTTCCGGGAGAACTACAAGAACAACCCGATTGCCGCTGACCGTCTGCGCTACGATATTCTCTACCATACCGATCTCTCCCGGGAGCACGGTTTTTCCGGCGGTATCGATCTCGAAAAGATAAACTGGGGCAATTATGATCTTGTGGTCATCGATGAATCCCATAATTTCCGCAACGGCGGCGAAGTGTATGGAGACGACGAGCGCGACAACCGTTACAACATATTGATGAAAAAGGTTGTCCGCGCGGGGGTGAAAACCCGGGTGCTGATGCTTTCGGCAACCCCCGTCAACAACCGCTTCACCGATTTGCGCAACCAGCTTGCCCTCGCCTATGAAGGCCGATCCGCGCTGATTAACGAAAAGCTCAACACCTCAAAACCGATAGACGAGATTTTCCGTGGCGCCCAAACGGTTTTTAACCGATGGAGCAAGCTTGCGCCCGCGAACCGCACCACCGACTCCCTCCTCAATTCCCTGGATTTTGATTTCTTCGAGGTGTTGGACAGCGTCACCATTGCCCGATCACGCAAGCACATCGAAAAATACTACAATATGGAGGAAATCGGCAAATTTCCGGAACGGCTCAAACCGGTATCCAAGCGCCCCGACCTGACGGATTTGAACCAGGCGGTGAACTACAACGGGATTTACGCGGAACTCATCAACCTCAATCTCGCGGTGTATATCCCGACGGATTTTCTGCTTGAAAGCGCCGTGGACAAATACATCGACACCAGCGCCAACATCACCCGCGCCGGGCGCGAACGCGGCATTCGACGGCTGATGAGCATCAATCTCCTGAAGCGGCTTGAAAGCTCGGTTTTTGCTTTCCGTCTGACGCTGGGGCGCATCAAGGCGCTGATTGATAAAACCCTGGATATGATTGACGCCTTCACCAAGGGCAGCCATTCGATTATCGACGGTATCACGTTGGTCGATGACGGATTTGACGATGATGATCGCAATACCGATTTCTTTTCCGCGGGAAAAGCCGTCAGGATTGATCTTCTGGATATGGATTACATCTCGTGGCGACAGGAACTGCAGCGGGATTCCGAAACCTTGGCCCGGCTTATCCGCATGGTCAGGGACATCACTCCCCGGCATGACACGAAACTGCAAACGCTTTTGAAGCTGATTGCCGACAAAATCGAGCATCCGATAAACCCCGGCAACAAGAAGCTTCTTATCTTCACCGCGTTTGCCGACACGGCGGAATATCTTTACGACGCGGTGAGTGTGTTCGTGAAAGGCAGGTTTGGGCTCAACACCGCGATGGTGACAGGCTCGATCGACGGCAGAACGACCATTACGAAATTCCGACCGACGCTGAACAACATCCTCACCTGTTTCTCGCCGCTGTCAAAAGACAAGCATCTGCTCATGCCGAACGAAAGCGCCGAAATCGATGTTCTGATCGGCACCGACTGTATCTCCGAGGGGCAGAACCTTCAGGATTGCGACTATTGCGTCAATTACGACATACACTGGAATCCGGTGCGCATCATCCAGCGCTTCGGCCGTATTGACCGCATCGGCAGCCGCAACGCCTTCATCCAGCTGGTGAACTTCTGGCCGAACGTGACGCTGGATGACTATATCAACCTGAAAAGCCGCGTCGAAACCCGCATGAGGGTTTCGGTGATGACCTCCACCGGCGACGATGATCTGATCAATGCCGAGGAAACGGGAGACCTTGAATACCGCAAGGCGCAGCTTGAGCGCCTGCAGAACGAGGTGATCGACCTTGAGGAAACCCGAAGCGGCATTTCCATCATGGATCTGGGGTTGAACGAGTTCCGGCTCGACCTGCTGGAGTATATCAAAACCCACGGGGATATGGACTCCACCCCCTTCGGACTCCATGCCGTTGTTCCCGCCGGCGGTGACTGTCCGCCGGGCGTGGTCTATGTGCTGAAAAACATCAACGGCGGCGTGAACATCGGCGGCCGCAACCGGCTTCACCCGTTTTACATGGTGTATATCAGCACCGGCGGCGACGTATTGTGTGATCATCTCTCCTCGAAGAGAATGCTCGATACCATGCGTCTGATGTGTAAAGGCAGGACAACGCCGGTGGACGACTTGTGCCGGGCGTTCAACGCTGAGACCAGAGACGGCAGGGCCATGCGGAGGTATTCGGAGCTGCTGGGCCAAGCCATCGCCTCCGTCGTCAACGTCAAGGAGAAAAGCGACCTGGACAGCTTCCTTTCCGGCGAACAAATCAGCTTCCTTTCAAGCAAAATCAGCGGGTTGGACGATTTCGAGCTGATCTGCTTTCTGGTGGTGAGGTGACGCCATGTTCGGATTGCCGAAAACCACAGAACTCGCCCGCGCCCTTCCCAAGAAGGCCATCTTCGACAAATTCAAGCCATGCGCCGCCGACAGACAGCGGTTTGACGCCGATATCCAGCACCTGACCATCGTCGGCGAGGTGTCGACCGCCACCACGGGCATTGCCGCGGGCGACTCGGGGAAAGCGTTTTACGTGGTGCTTGTCAGTTTGCGCGACGCCGAATGTGACGCAAAAAACCTTGCGCTGCTCTCCAGACTGACAGGCCAGAACATGCTGTTTGTGCTTGAACACCACGGCATGGTGCGGCTTGCGGCGTTTCGCGCCGGAAAGGTGCTGGAATCCGCCGACAAGCCGCTGACCGAGTGGCGTCTCTCACTCACCGGGCTGAACCTGGACACCGTGTGGGAGAACATCATCGCCGAAATCGGCAGCGTGACGGTTGCTGAGGGCCGCACCCTCGACCAGCAGATCCTCGCCGACGATGAGCGCGCCAAACTGCTCAAGCGCGTGGAGGAACTCGAAGCCCGGGCGCGAAAGGAAAAGCAGCCGTATCGCAAATTAGAGCTTGCCGAGGAAGCGCAGCAGCTGAAATATCAACTGAAGGACTCCTGAAGGCGAGCGCCGGATGGAAAATTGTTTATAAGAAGAGCGGAAAAAAGAGGAACAGGCAGATGGACAAACTGAAAATGCAGACCGCCAACCTTGCCGACGGCAACTTTGAAGCTCTGGCGAAGATGTTCCCCAACGCTGTTACGGAAACGAAGGATGAGAACGGCGTGGTTGTCCGCGCCATCGACGCCGATGTTCTCGCACAGGAAATCAATACGTGCGTCGTCAGCTGCAAAGAGGAACGCTATCAGTTCACTTGGCCCGACAAGAAGAAAGCCATCCGGCTCGCCAACGCGCCAATTGCCGCGACGCTGCGTCCGTGCCGCGAGGACAGCGTCGACTTCAATACGACGGAAAACCTCTACATCGAGGGTGATAACCTCGACGTCTTGAAGCTTTTACGCGAGACATACCTGAACCGCGTGAAGATGATATACATCGACCCGCCGTATAACACGGGCAACGATTTTGTTTACCCTGACGATTTTTCGGAGGAAACCACTGGCTTCCTTGTTCGTGATAAGCAATACGACGAGCAAGGCAACCGCCTTGTCCTTAATCCTGACAGCAACGGACGGTTTCACACCGACTGGCTGAATATGATATACCCGCGCCTGCGGATTGCAAAGGATTTGTTGCGGGAAGACGGTGTGATATTTATCAGTATTGCCGACAATAATGACAATAGTGAAGCACACAATCTTCGCAAATGTCTTGACGAAATCTTCGGCTCACAGAACTTTCTCTGTCAAGCTATATGGGATTTG
>JAISTL010000063.1 GCA_031272615.1 Methylobacteriaceae bacterium
AGACGATATTTCACCCGGTGTGTTGACGATTGGTTTCTGATGTGAAACAAACAGGCGGGGAAGAAACTGAGTGACCGGGTTCGAATCGGTTTCAAAAACAAAGCGGCAAGGCGAAATCAGACCCGGTTGCAGTCGACGCGAAGAAGCCGGAAAACGGTGGGGAACGGGGTTTGCCGCGATCACCGCGGATTCCGCACAGGAGTTTGTGCCCTTGGAACACGGGTTTGTCCGATAACGGTCTCCGGAGTTTTGGATAATTTCTTTGAAGCAACAAATACCTGTTGACAGGAGAGTGAGTTCAATATATAACGAGTTTTGTTCAATATATTGAACAACGGGAAATCCCATGACGGCACCCTATCGCGTTCCGGCGGTTCTCAGGACCCTCAATATCCTTGAATACCTCGCGGCCCGGGGAGATGTTTCGTTGTCGGAACTCGTCGCCGACATGGCGTGGCCCAGAAGTTCCACATTTCATATTCTCAACACCTTTGTGGAAGCCGGTTATGTTCGCAACGACGGCGGGCGGTACCGCCTGTCCGGCAAGATTCACGAAGTGTCGAACATGCTGATTTCCAGGTTCGATTTACGTCCCATCGCGTTGCCGTTCCTGCGCCGGCTCAATACGGAAACCGGCCTTGGCGTCAACCTTGGGATTATCTCCAAGGGGGAGGCGGTTTATGCCGTCAAAATCGGCAGTGACAAAAACGCGCTGTCCACTGCCTGGGTGGGCAAGCCGCTGTCTCTGATGGGGAGCTCTTTGGGGAAGTGTCTGATGGCTTGGCGGGAAAAGGATGAAATCCTGGAACTGCTGGCGAGGAACCCGCTTTCGCAGGTGGCGCCGCGCACCATTACCGATGTGGAGTCTTATCTTGTTGAGTTGGAACACGTCCGGCGCGAAGGCATCGCGGAAGATATCGAGGAGTCGGTGCCGGGGGTCCGCTGTTTCGGAGCTCCGGTGTTCAACGGACAGAAGGAGGTCATCGGGGCGGTGAGCTGCTCGGCGTCGGTCGAGGTCTTCAATGACCAGAATATCCCGTTTTTCAAGGAGAAGCTGCTGGAAACGGTGAGGGCGATAGAGGAGAATCTGTAGTTTTCGGGTCATCATCGGCCATTCGTAGCGAGAAAAATAATGAAACGAACAATAATAACGGTTGTGAGTTCACGCGTGTACGGAATTGTGTTGCCGGTCGGGGTGTTGGACAAGTCGTGTTGCTTCAAAGCCGGTCGGGCCGGGCCGGGCCGTTATTTTGCGAATCTGAATCAATCAATGAAACACACAAATTCCGGGGGGAGGCTGTTGTGGTCGTCATAAATCGATATAAAGACATTATCGCATGTATTGCCTTGTTGCTGCTCAGCGCGGCGGTGTACTACAACACGGGCTTTATCAGGGTTTTTGAGCCGAATTCGGCGAGCTATATCAACGGGCAATTTTTCCCGTATCTGCTCTCCGGCGCATTGTGCCTGGCGGCGTTGATACAGCTGTTCAACTCCATCCGCGAGCTGCATCGGAGTCCGGCGGACAAAGACTCCGTGATCTCCCGGGGCGCCCTGATCAGAATTGTGGCGACACTGGTGATTCTGGCGATTTACACCGCGTTGCTCAGCACCTTCGGCTTCCTGATCATGTCGATGCTCTATGTGTTCGTTCAGGTCATCGTTCTCTCACCCAAGGGGCGCTTGAACCTGCCGGTGGCGGCGGTTCTGGCGGTTGTGTCTTCGGGCGCGATCTACTTCCTGTTTACGCAGGTTCTGACCATGGTTCTGCCCAGACCGCCGTTCATGCCCTTCTGAAGCACCGGAGAAAAACCATGTTTGAACAAGCGGTTTCTTTGCTCATGGCCAACCCGATGTCCTTCTTCTGGATGGTGATCGGAGTGGTTATCGGTATCGTGTTCGGGGCGATCCCCGGGTTGTCGGCAACCATGGCCGTTGCGATTTTCCTCCCGGTCACCTACGGTTTGACGCCGGTGGTAGGGATGGCGTGTCTTCTCGGCTTGTTTGTCGGCGGTATATCGGGAGGGTTGATCTCGGCGATTCTGTTGAATATCCCCGGAACACCGTCATCGGTGGCGACGTGTTTCGACGGACGGCCGATGGCGCTGAACGGCCAGGCGGACAAGGCGCTCGGCGGTGGCATCGTGTTTTCGTTCTTGGGGACGCTGTTCGGCGTCGTCGCGCTGATTTTCATTGCGCCGTTTCTGGCGTCGGTGGCCATCAAGTTCGGGCCGCACGAATATTTTGCCGTGACGTTCTTCTCCATGTCGCTGATCATCACCCTGTCTTCGGAAAACCTGTGCAAGGGGTTGATCGCGGGGTTGCTGGGCATGGTGTTCGCCACCGTCGGCCTGGACAATATCGAGGCCAGTCGCCGCCTGACGCTGGATATCAATCAACTGCGCTCCGGATTCAATGTGTTGACGGTGCTGATCGGGCTCTATGCCATCACGGAGGTGCTGGAAAACTGCAAAAACGTCTCGGACAACGAAGACGCGGAACTGCAGGATGTCACCATGCGCGGTTTCGGTATTTCCGTGAAGGAGGGGTTGGCCCAGTGGTGGAACGGTATCCGGTCGGCCGTTATCGGCCTGGTGATCGGCATCCTGCCGGGAATCGGCGGCGGTACCTCCAATATTGTCGCCTACACCGTTGCCAAAAACAATTCCAAGCATCCTGAACGGTTCGGCAAAGGTGAACTGGCAGGGGTCGTCGCTTCGGAAACCGCCAACAACGCCGGTATCGGCGGCGCCATGATTCCGTTGCTGACGCTGGGCATCCCCGGGGACACCACAACGGCGGTGCTGCTCGGCGGGTTGATGATTCACGGCATTACGCCCGGGCCGCTGATTTTCGAGAAACACGGCGACCTGATGTATGCCATTTTCGTGCTGCTGCTGCTTTCCAGCTTTACGATGCTGGTGGTGGAGTTTGTCGGCCTGAAGGGCTTCATCAAGGTTCTGAAGGTGCCGAAATACTATCTGCTGCCGGTCATCGTGATATTGTGCGCCGTCGGGGCGTTCGGCCTCAACAGCCGGATCTTCGACATCGGCTCGGTGCTGTTTTTCGGCGTTGTCGGCTATCTGATGTCCCGCTGCAAATATCCTTTGCCGCCGATGATCCTGGGCTTCATTCTCGGGCCGATTCTGGAAGTCAATCTGAGGCGGGGGCTCACCTCGTCGCAGGGCAATTTCCTCGATTTCTTCTCACGGCCGATTTCCGGCGTGCTGATCGGCTTTACGCTGCTCTATATCGTTTATTCCATCTATCGGGTGATGGCGTCTCGCAGGAGCATCCTCATCACCGAGTGAACCGGAAACCGGAAACGGTTATCCGCTTATCCATGTGTTGATCTTTACCAAGGAGGAGACAACCAATGAAACTTCATAGACTGCTTACCTTCGCGGCTTCGGCCGGTTTGGCTCTGGCGCTTTCCCAAGCGGCCACGGCGGCGGACTATCCCACCAAGTCCATCGAGCTCATCTGCTCGATGAGCGCCGGCGGCGACAGCGACTTCAACGCCCGTGAAATCGCCAAGTACCTCACCCAGGAACTCGGACAGTCGGTTGTGGTGACCAACATCACCGGCGGCGGCAGCGCGGTGGCGACGGATGAATTCATCCATTCCCCCAACGACGGCTATCGCCTGTATATGAACCACTCGTCGCTGCACAGCGCGACGGCGTTCGGCATCAGCGAATATGCCTGGTATGACATGGAGCCCATCGACATTTTCGGCCGCGGAACCGGTGAAGTGATCGTGGTGGCCAGCGATTTCCCGGCGACGGATGTCAAGGGCCTGATTGAAGAAGCCAAGAAGAACCCCGGCAAGTATCGCTTCGGCTACAATGCCGGCGCCACCAGCCATTATCTGGCGGTCAGCCTCGCCAACGAAGGCGCGGTGTTCAACAATGTCAGCACCGGCAGCGCCGCTGACCGTGTGGTTGGTCTGAAGGGCGGACATCTGGACGTGATCGTCGCCGGTATCCCCAACATCATCGACTATGTCAAGACGGGCGAATTCAAGATTCTCGGCAATTGCGCCTCCATGCGTTCACCGTTCTATCCCGACATTTCGACGTTGATTGAACAGGGCTACAACATCAGCTTCGACCCGACCTATGTGCTCTATGCGGTGAAGGGAACAGACCCGGCGATCATCGCCAAGCTCGATGCCGCCGTGAAAAAGATCGTGTCTGAAAACAAGGAATATGCCGCGGAAATCGAGAAGGCGTTCCAACAGTCCCCGTACTATGAGGATACCGCCAAGACCAAGGAAACCCTCAAAGTCCAGCTCGACAAGTTCATGGCCGTGAAAGACCAGCTGCGCGCCGGTTTCTCGAAGAAATAAGACAGCCTTGCCGGGTGGCGGCCGGGGTCTCCCGGGTTCCGCCCGGCAAATCACAACAGCGGGGCTTCCCGCTGTTCGCGATGCACATCCTCTCGTTCGTTGAGCAGCGTCGGCTTCATGAGCGTCTGTCCCCGAT
>JAISTL010000159.1 GCA_031272615.1 Methylobacteriaceae bacterium
GCCCGGATTGCCTTCGGCGCCGCCGGATCCAGGGGCGCGGAAATCGACCTCGGAGATGCCGAACAGGTCGCGCGGAGCATGTTTTCCGATGAGAAGCTCACCCTCGAGTGGGACGCGCCACGCATCATGCTGCCGAAAAACAAGGTAAAACTGCTGCTCAACCTCCTGATCATCGCCCAGAACGCCATTCCCCGGGGCGGCATACTCACCGTCACGCTCACCAATGACGACAACCGCTGTTCCATGACGGTGCGCTGCGCCGGAACGAACGCCCGAATCCCTGCCAAGGTCGAAGAACTCATTGCCGGAGAGCCTGAAAGCGGCGCCGTCGACGCCCATGCCATCCAGCCCTATTTCACCGGGCTGGTCGCCCGCGCATCTTTGATGAGCGTGCACTTCGCCATGGACGATGCGGACATGGTGATTACCGCGACGCAGGACGAGGCGGTTTCAAACCCGTCGGAAACCGGAGAACCGGAAACACCCGAAACACCGGCCGGGATCGGCGACGCGGCTACGACCCGATGAGTCTGCGCGAAAGGGCAGAGGAAATACCCGGATCGCGATAGTTCAGAAACTCGTTGAGTCGCGGAAAACCCGCCTCGAACAGGGCTTTCGGCATACGCGCGTCTTTGGCCGGGTAGATGCGTCCACCCGCTTCCCGGACAATGGCGTCCAGCCGCTCGAACAGCTTTTCCGTCGGCGCCCCCTTGTTCGGGAAATCCATGGCCAACGTCACGCCCGGGCGCGGGAAACTCATCATGCCGAGGGGCTCACGATCACCGAAGGTTTTCAACACCGCCAGAAACGACCCCTCTCCCGCCTTGCGGATGGCCTCCAGCATGGCTTCCACCGCCTGCCGCCCGCCTTCCCGCGGCACCACGCTCTGATATTGGAAAAACCCTCTCGGGCCATACATGCGGTTCCATTCCAGAACATTGTCAAGGGGATAGGAGAACGGCTCAAAGTGGCGCACCTTGCGGCCGGACCCCAGCTTCTGCAAGGTGTAATACATCATGTTGAACGGCTTCAGCGAGAGACGGTTGACCAGTGACACCGGCGGCGTGAACGGCATCAACAGGCGTAGCCCCGGGGTTTCACGCCGACGCCCCGCATCGACGGGGTTGGAGCGTTGAAAAATGCCGCGGCCACCGCTTTTGCTAATGCCGTCAAGCCAGGAAACCGTTTGTTCCCAACCTTTTTCCGACTCGTCGGCCAGCACGAAGAATTCATCCAGATTCCGGTAGGGAATGGTTTCGGCATCCAGCCAAGGCCCGGCGCAGGGGCGCATCTTCAGCGTGGCGTCGACAATCAGGCCGGTCAGGCCCATGCCGCCGACGGTGGCGGCAAACCAATCGGAATTCCAGTCCGGCCCGCATTCGATGACCTCTCCATCGGTGCGCAGCAGCGTCAGTGCCGCGACGCAATCGCCGAAAGAACCGAACACGTGATGGTTTTTGCCGTGCACATCATTGGCGATGGCGCCGCCGACGGTGACAAGCTGGGTGCCCGGAGTGACCGGCAGAATCCACCCGCGCGGCACCAACAGGCGTTGTATATCCCGCAGCACCACACCGGCTTCACACTTTAACAGACCGGACCCGGCATCAAAGGAGATATAGCGGTCCAACCCCAAGGCAAGCCAAAGGTTTCCACCGGGATTGAGGCAGCTGTCACCGTAACTGCGTCCGTTGCCGAAGGCCAATCCCGGATGGGACGAACGCGCTATCCGCCGCGCCAGGTCACTGCGATCGGACAACGGAACCACGTGATGCTCGGGGTTTGTCAGCCTGCCCCAGGAAGAGACTCGCGTCATGTCACACCCATGCCCCCAAAGCGAAGGTCAGAACGAATATCATGCCTGTTACCAGGCTGGTTCTATCTTTCAGGGCGAAAATCACCGGGTCGTCATTCATTTCTCCGCGCTGCACCTTGAGCCAGATCCAACTGACCCAGAACAACAGCACCGGCACGGCCGCCCATATGATTTCAAACCGTCTGTACAGCATCCGCACGGCATCACTGTTGATGTACAGCGCCAACACCAGAACCGCGGCATATCCGGACACAACTCCGAGAGTCTGCACAAGCGGAGCATCGGTGATGTAATACCCGCGTCCGTGGGCTTTTTCATGGCCGCGGGCGGATTGCACCTGCAATTCGGCGCAGCGTTTGACGAAAGCCAGTGACAGAAACAGAAACACCGAAAGCGCCAGCATCCAGAACGACAGGGGAATGGCAATGGCCGCCGCGCCGGCAATGACGCGGATGGTGTAGAGCAGCGCCAGCACAATGCAGTCAATCAGCACCAACCGCTTGAGGAACAACGAATACGCCGAGGTCAGAACGAAATAGACCAGCATCCACGCCAGGAACGGCCACGAGACCAGCGCCGCGAGGCAAATGCTGACCACGAACAACGCCGGGGCGAGAATCGCTCCACGACTGACGGGAACCGCTCCGGACGCAAAAGGCCGCAGGCGCTTGCGCGGATGGGCGCGGTCACTTTCGAGGTCGAGAAGATCGTTGGTGATATACACCGACGACGCACACAGGCCGAAGGCAAAAAACGCCACAACCAGCAGAAGGATATCCGTTCCCTGATACAAGCGATGGGCGGCGGCACAGGGCGCGAACAGCAGGATGTTCTTCATCCATTGATGAACCCGGAGCATCCTCAACAGTGTTTTCACTCCCGGCGCCTGCCGCGGGAAAACCCGTTCGACGTCGGCAACCCGGCGCGCTCCCTCCAGAACTTCCGGAGAGGCATTGACAACAATGGCCTTGTTCGCTTTTTCCCAGACGCGGATATCCGCCTTGGAGTCGCCGACATAATCAAACTGCTTGAGGCCGAAGCGCTTGACCAGTTCTTCGGCTTTGACCGCGCCGGTGAGATTGCGCTCACCGTCACTGGCCATGATCTCATCGAAAATATCCAGTTCAGCGGCGACCGCCCGGGCGGTTTTTTCATCCGAGGCGGTACACAGCACAATCCGCCGACCGGCGGCGCGTTCCTGTTTCAACCATTCAATCAGAGGCGTGTTGTACGGCAGGAGCGCGGCGTTGATTTCCGTCCGCGCCAGAAGTTGTCTCTTCAGGAAGGCGCGTCCGGCGGACATCCAGCCGGGAACCCGGAAGAGATCCAAAGGATAATCCCTTGCCAAACGGATAAAATCCTCATGCAGAGTATCCGTCAGAACCAGAGTTTCATCAAGATCGACAACAATCGGAAGCACAGCGGTTCATCCATTATCACAACAATCCGGTAAACTTCAGAATATCAGGTTTTTCTCTTCAATTCAGTGAATATAAAAATAAAGGTTAAAGAAATCCAACGCCAGTGAAATCGTTCCCGACTCCCCCGCCCCGGCGTGCCGCCGGGTTGCGGCGGCACGGCGAGCGACGCATCGTCACACCGCGAACGACAGGAACCGGACTCCCGGCGCCGCGGAAGCGGACCGGTTCCAGTATGGTTAATTTTTATGGTTAAACATTAATTAATACCTTCCGGGTAAACAATTGAAGAAGGATTCCGTGCGCCGCTTCGCGGAAGGAATAGAACGCCATGATTCTGCTTGGGAAAAACTCTGTCGTCGCCGTCTTTCTCCTTGCCGGGTTGACCATGCTCGCCGCGTTGCCGGCTGCCGCTGCCGACCTGTCGGGGTACCGGGCGCCTGTGGAAGAGGAGGAACTCGTCGAGTTGAAACCGATCGCGTCGGGCTGGTATCTCAGGGCCGATCTCGGCATCTCCTACGCCCCGGCCCCGAGCATGACGACGGATTCGGGCAACCGCAATGCAGACCCGTCATCGCTGCATACCAAGCTTTCCGGCGTGCGGAGCGACCAATCCTTCAACGCCTCTCTCGGCTTCGGCTACAATTTCGGCGGCGGGTTCCGCGCTGATGTCACATTGGACTACACGCCGTCCATTCGTCATGCCGGTTGGAAAGACGAGACCAGTCGGTTTGTAATCCCGGGTTGGCCTGAGTTTGTCAATGTCCGTCGCGTCTTCGCGGACACCACCCGGGACGCCGGAGCGTTTTTGCTCAACGGCTATTATGATTTCAATACCCAGGGAAAATACCGCCCCTATGTCGGCGCCGGCTTGGGCCTCGGCTGGATCTACCTGAAAAATACCAACTTGGACACGTCGTACTGGCTCGGCATACCTCAACCAAACGACAACTGGACTTTCACCTGGGCGCTGATGGCCGGCGTTGCCGCATCCATTTCGGAAAACCTCGATGTGGATATCGGATACCGGTATATCAATTTCGGCGACGCCCATTCCGGGTACATCCCGGTCGACGCCGATTATGAGGATGAATCGCCAACAAGGACGTATACAAACCTGTTTGTACGCGCCGGCAACATGGATGAGCACCAGATACGTATCGGTTTGCGCTACCGGTTCGATGAGTAATCCGCAGGATGATTCGGCCGGGGCAGCAGAGTTGTTTTCAACATTCCTGCGACAGCGTTAAAAAAGCGTTTATGGTTAACCCTTCTTTAACGTTCCGTATTTAACCTTGCCGGAAGAACAACCGGCAGCTCGTCCCGCAGCGAGGAATATTCATGATTCCGGAACACTCACATACTGCTTCTCTCAGCGCGGCGTTGGCCGGAATACTTGTTCTTGCCTCTTCCCCCGTTGCGGCTGCCGACCTCATGGGCGGGGGGTATCGTTCACCGCAACCGCAATACTATGACGACACCGAAGAAGTGGAAATCGTTCCGATGGCGTCTTCCTGGTATCTGCGCGGCGACGTCGGAGTCACCGTCGCGACAAAACCCGACATCCGTATCAATTACTACCCGGATTCCCCGGCCGCCATGCTCAATGAGTCCAGCGATACCACCAGTACCATGGGACTCGGTTTCGGATATCAGTTCGAAGGCGGATTCCGCGCCGATGTCACGGTTGATTATACGTTCCCGGTGCGCTACACCGCCAAGCGCCCGGATTCGGTTGATATCACACGGGAGCCCGGGATTACCGACCCCAAACGCAGGAGTGGCGATTATTATCCGAATTTCCAGACCCGTCGGCAAACCGTGGCGATGCTGGTCAACGGATATTATGAATTCTCCCTCGGCGGCGGTTTCCGCCCATATCTCGGCGCGGGCATCGGCGCCGCGGTGACCGATGTGTACAGCACCTACTACCTCGACCCATACTTCGGTAACGCCGCCAAAAGCGATGAGTACGGGTTTCCGAATCAGTCGGTACTCGGGCGTGGCAACCAGGCGCGTCACACCAGCAAAACTCTGGCTTGGGCGCTGATGGTCGGCGCCGCCTACCAGATCAATGACCGATGGAGCCTGGATGTCGGTTATCGTTACCTGCATATCGGCAATGTCCGTTCTGGCGGAACCGAGGCCGTTGACCTGCATGGAAGCGGGGCATGGGATGTCGACAACGAAACAGAACCGCGTATAAAGTTCAACAATTACGCCTACATCGACGATATTGCGGAACATCAGGTCCGGATCGGCGTGCGGTACACCTTCGACGAATGACAAGCGGGCACGGCGTGCCGCACCCGCGTGAGTTTCCTTCGTTTTCAGCGCGCATCGGCGGCGGCGAATTCCCGGGCGGGTTCCCAGCGCGTGACGGCGAACCCGACGGACCCCATCGGCGTTTCGATGTTGGCGCGCACCGGCACGAGGAAGCGCGTTCCCGGAACCGGCGCCAGCCAGACCGCCATTTTGCGGCTGTCGCGCA
>JAISTL010000191.1 GCA_031272615.1 Methylobacteriaceae bacterium
CGGCGGATGATGTTGAAACCGCCCGGTCCCGCAACTGGATTGCTTCGCTATCGCTCGCAATGACGCGACGATGACCTTGGACTTCACCAACCGGCGATGTGGGCGGCGTTTTGGTGGACTTGGTGGACAAGGGTGGACGAATCTGCCGCTCCAATTGACAGCCGGACACATGGAGACCGCCGCCTGACAAGAAAAACCCCGGCGGTTGCCCGCCGGGGTCTTGTAGAATTCAGGAAATCCAAAAGGTTGGATTAGAAGTCACGCTGAATGCGGATGATGGCTTCGTAACCTTTTTCATCAATCTTAGGCAGACCAGTGATTTCCAGCTTATCATAGACATAGGCCAATTCGAGACCCATGATCAGACCCTTGACCGGAACCCAAGTGTTCTGCAAGGCGATCTTGTATTCGGTGTAATCGGCAACATCCAGATCGGCTGACTCATAGTAGCCATACAGATAGCTGTAGAACTGCGGGCTCCACCAATGCTGGATACCGGCGGCAACGCCCCAAGCCTTGACTTGTTCGTCGTAAACGGAAGGAGCAATGTAGTCACGCAACGCGGAGGCAGCACCAGCGGCATCATTGACGAGGTAGTTGGTGGCGCCCTTGGTGTAGGTGGCGTTGAAATGGAAATAGTCGCCCGGAGCAAGCGCATCGAGCTTAATCTTCACGCCGAGGCCAACCGCATAGCCCCAATCATCCGACTGCGAAAGAGTTGCAGGATCAGTCCATTGGCCTTCATGGGCGGCGAAGGACAGCTGAGCGGAACCCCAAGACTGGTCAGCGCGAAGAGCGAGAACGATATCGGGAACATCATAGTAAGCGCCGTGGTCAACCCCGAGGGTACCCCGACGAGGAGCATCTTCCAAAGCCAGTGTCAGCGCAAAGCCGTCACCGAACGTGGCGGTATAAGCCAACACGTTGGTTACCTTACCATCGGAATAACCGGTGCCGCCCCAGTTCTGGCCTTCAGAGAAGTCAAAGAAGGAAACGGTACGACCGGCGGTGATGCCGAGGAACTGAACGAAAGCGCGGTCAACAACGCCGGCGCCGGTATCAAGCGATTCAGACCATGTGCCATAAGCGCCGGAGCTGACGGTAAACTGATAACGGGCATAAGCGCGCAGCGTGCCGTATTCGGTAGCGGTGCGGGCATCGATGCCGAGACGGCCGCGGCCACGGAAGCCGAGGTCATAATCGTCAGCATAATCCCAATCGACATACTTGTATTCAGCGCGGACACGGCCATCAATCTTCAGGCAGGTGTCTGTGCCGGGGATGTAGAAGAAGCCGGCGCCGTAGGTGGAGCAGACTTTCACATATTCAACGGCCTTCGCCTTGACCGGCAGGTCAGCAGCTTGGGCGCCGGCGACCATGACGAAACCGGCGGCGGAACCGAGAAGAAGACTCTTTGCGAGCTTCATGTTATAACCTCCAATTGTTTTTTCGAGACCGAAGGGAGTGGGCCCACGTAGTGTTCTCAACTGTTCAAACATTGAGCATTCCGACGTTTCGCCTTTATCCCTGAAGTAATCTCTCCAAGTTTAAAGAGAAAAAACTACGACGGGGCACCCCCTGCCGTGTGTTCAACATACTCAACTGCCGCCGATGTTCAACCGAAACGACCCAATTTTCTCTTAACAGATGCGGCAATTTCGTAAGCTGTTGCATAAAGGTCACTAAGATGGGTCCTCGATCGGCGAAACCCGTCCCATTCAAGGAAAACACGAGTTCAGGATAAGGTTATACCCTGTTTTTTGTGTGTCCGGCAGGAATTGTTAATCTCTGGTTGCCGAAAGGTTAAGCGCATTGATTTATAAGGGATTTTTTCGCGATTCAACGACTCGTCGCCAAGCGGCGGCGGCGCGGTGCATAACTCCGTTTCCACCGCCGCCGGTGACGCGTGTTCCACCGGGTGACAACCGCCGGAGAGTCGATTTTTTCCTTCCGGAGGGTGGGAAAAAGTGATTCGGTCACCGCAAAAAGTGATTCGGCGGGGGGAGCGGGCGAGCCTGTCAACACCGAATCGCTTTGCCGCCGCCGCAGAGGTCAGGAAAGCGGAAAACGGATGTCCGTGAAGCGGATCAGCGGCCGGGCGGCCACCGCATCGAGGCTGTCGCCGCCTTTTCGTCCCGCTGTCACAGCAGGCTGACGGGAATGCTCCAGAACTTGTCGGTGAGCGGCATAAGGTCCGGCGTCAGGCAAAGAACGCCGCCGGGCCCGACGGGCATTCCCAACTTGTTCAACAGGGAAAAGTGTTGGACGGAGTGTCGGCCCGGCGACGCCGTCTTTTTGAATTCCAGCGGGTGGACAACGCCGTTTTGAATAATCAACAGGTCGATTTCCTTCTGGTCGTGATCCCGGTAATAATGGAACGGCGCCCGCAGGCCGTTGTTCCACCAGCTTTTGAGCAGCTCGCCCATGATCCAGGTTTCGAGGATGGCGCCGGTGAGCGCTCCGGCCTCGAGGGTTCCGGGGGTGACATAGTCAAGCAGGTAGGCCGCGAGCCCGGTATCGAGGAAATAGAGTTTCGGCCGCTTGACCATGCGCCTGGTGGGGTTGGCGTACCAGGGTTCCAAAAGATAGATGAGCCCCGACGCTTCAAGAATCGAAAGCCACTTGCCGCCGGTGACCGGCGAGACGCCGGCGTCACGGGAAACCTCCGAAATGTTGAGCAACTGCCCGGTACGAGCCGCCGAAGCCCTCAGAAACCGCAGGAATGCCATTTCATCGCCGACCCGGGCGAGGTCCCGCACGTCGCGCTGCAGATAGGTGGCCGTGAAGGAGCCGAAATAGGTCTCCGGGTGCAGGGACTTGTCCGATATCAGAGACGGAAAAGACCCGCGGTGGATGGTGTCATAAAGCCCGGCGAGGGTAAGGGGTCGCGCCCGATCCCGACGTTTCCGCAAACCGTCTTCAGTCGGCAGAAAGGGTTCCGCCGCCGGTTCTTCCCCGAGGATTTCCCGGCGTGACAGCCCGAGCAGCCGTGCCACCGCCACCCGCCCGGCAAGGGATTCGGAGACGCCGCGCATCAGATGGAACTGTTGTGAGCCGGTGAGCCAGTATGCGCCGGGCCGCCGTTTGGCATCCACCGCCATCTTGATGAGCGGCAGGAGCTGCGGGGCATACTGGATCTCATCGATGAGCAACGGCGGGGGATAACGTTGGAGGAACAGGGCCGGGTCAGCACGGGCAAGCTCCAGATGTCGCGGATCATCGAGAGAAATACAGGTGCGGTCACGGCCGCCCAGGTGTCGCAGCACCGTGGTTTTGCCCACCTGTCTGGCGCCGGTGAGCAGAACCACGGGAAACTGCCGCGAAACTTCGGTGAGATATCCCTCAATGGCGCGGGTGATATACATTTCCTGCGATTCTCGTGTCGTTTGAAGTGACGGTTCAAACTACACGAAATTTCGGGGAAAATCAAGGACAGAAACGATTCTGTGGCACCACAGTGTCGGATGACCGTCCGGCCGTCGATGGGAACCAAAAAACCCGCAAAAGGGATTGCAAAAGGGATTCATGCAGTCATCGTATATATATCATCAGGCAAACCTGACGCGTCGATGAGCGCGGCCGACGGGCGGCGGGCGGGACGTGAACGGACCCGACCCCGCCCCACAAAGGAATACGCCGGAACCAAGGTCCCGGCGTATGATTTCATTGAGGTTTTCGACAGGCTTTACTGGCGGTATTGCTGGATTCGCGTGGTGCGCAAACCGGCAAGACCATAGCTGTCAATCGATTGCTGCCAGCTCAGGAATTCCTCGGTGGTGAGGGTGTAGCGCTGGCAGGCTTCGTCCAGACTGAGGAGTCCGCCTCTCACGGCAGCCAC
>JAISTL010000203.1 GCA_031272615.1 Methylobacteriaceae bacterium
CTCCCAGCCCCGACCAACAATGTCACCAGTTGCGACCCTTCGTCCTGAATTTCCACCAGGCCGCTGAGATAGGCGGGCTCCGACTGGATGGGCGGCGCCTTGGCGTCTTCCGCCGGAAGAATCCGCACCCCCAGCGGCGAACACGGCGTCGGCAGCGGGCAATAATGCTGCAGTTCGTTCAACGCCTCTTCCCGGGTGCCCGCCAGTTTGTTGACACGCATATCCAGCGGCGCTTTTTTGGCCATGGCGTGCATCTCCGCCGTTACGCTTTCGCCGAACACCCGGAGCAGCCGGTCCGTCGCCCATTCCGGGAAATCGCCGGCAATATGGAGCGGGGCGCCATCCGGAAAATCCCGGACATACAGTGCGCGTTCAGCGCCTGTCAGCGGGGCGGAGGCGTATTTGTCACCGGAAAACAGACGCTCAACCGTCTCCACCGCCAGCGCGCGCTGCACTTTCAGCATTCCCAGCACCAATTCCCGGGATGATTCTCCGTCCATCTGCCACGCGGCCGACTGCCGGCATCGCAGACAATCATAAACAATGGCAGCCATAGCCGCGCGGTCCCCCGATCCGGCGAATCGATGGGAAAGCGCCCAGTCCTTCAAAGCATCAGGAGCCGGTCGCCGGCGAGTTATAATGTCGGACAGAATCTCCTGGACTGAAAAGAGGCGTGCGGCGGGTGTCATGGTTCGCGCTTGCCATGCTGCGGCAAAGATTGCAAGCGGTTAGTTGTTCCTCTTTCCGGCGATGTGCCGGAAGCCGCGGGTAAAACCGCGGAATTACCGTGCAACGGGCAAATTCTCCGTGCTTACTTGTTTCTTACATGTTTCTTAAAGCTTTACAATCTATATAAACTGAGTCAACGAAGGGCCGGCGCAGGCTCTTTATTCCCTCTTTCCCGTGGTTGTCGAGAAGAACATTCCCATGCTGAAACGCCTTTATGACTGGACGATCAAACTCGCCGGCGGCCCCCGCGCCGTCTGGGCCCTCGCCGCTGTCTCCTTCGCCGAAAGCTCGTTTTTCCCGATACCGCCGGACATCATGCTGATCCCCATGGGCCTGGCTCAACCGAAGAAAATCTGGTTTTACGCTTTCGTCTGTTCAGTCGCATCCGTAGTCGGAGGTCTGCTGGGCTATTTCATCGGCGCGGTGTTGTTCGATTCCGTCGGCATGTGGATTCTCACGTTCTTCAATCTTGCCGACGGCGCCGAGACATTCAAGGAGCAATACGCGATTTACGGCCACTGGGTGATTCTCTTCAAAGGCGTCACACCCATTCCCTTCAAGCTGATCACCATCACCTCCGGCGCCGCCGGTTACAACCTCGCCTGGTTTGTCGGCCTTTCCATCGTTACCCGCTCGGCGCGATTTTTCCTTGTGGCGGCGCTGATGCACTTTTTCGGTCCGCACATCGCCGCCCAGCTTGACAAGCACCTGACAAAGGTGATGATTGTTCTGGTCGTCGCCATCATCGGCGGTTTCGTCGCCTTCAAGTACATCCTGTAGCAAACCCGATAAGGTTCTTCATGTCCCTTCCCGCCGCGTTCCTCACTCCCTCCCCCCGCCACGGCATCCTTGCCGTCGGCGGCCTGGCCGCGGCGGTGCTGGCCGGCGCGCTGTTTTTCCAGTTCGTACTGGGAATCGCCCCGTGCGAGCTTTGTTATCAGCAGCGTTACGCCTATTACGGCGCGATTGTGCTTTGTGCGGCGGCGTCATTCGCTCCGGAACGATTTCACCGCCCGGTGTTTCTCATTCTGGCGCTGATGTTTGCCGCCACCGCGGTGCTCGCGGCCTACCATGCCGGAGTGGAATGGAAATTCTGGGCCGGGCCAACCACCTGCGCCGCTCCCCTCGGCGCTGAAGACCCTTTCGCCGATCTCGAGGACATCCTCAACAAGCCGATGGCGCTGCCGAGCTGTTCCGAAGCAAGCTGGCGCTTCCTCGGCCTGTCGCTGGCGGGCTGGAACGCCCTCATATGTTCGGGTCTGACACTCCTCAACCTGTGGCTGTCTTTCGTCGCTGAACCCGTCGCGGCTGAGCGAAGACCTGCCAAAGACGATGAGCCGCCCGCTCCTCCGGCAATTGCCTGAACAGCAAAACTCTTTTGCCGACAACCGCCCCGTCTCTAGGGCTCCAATTCCGTATCCCAATAGAGATAATCCATCCAGCTTTCATGCAGATGGTTCGGGGGGAACATGCGACCATTGCGCTGCAGGTCATAGCTGCTCGGTTCCCAAGCGCGACGACGCGGCCACATTTTGACTTCCTCCGGCAGCGCCGACCCCTTTTTGATGTTGCAGGTGGAACACGCGGTGACGATGTTGTCCCAGCGGGTTTTGCCGCCCTTGCATTTCGGCACCACATGGTCGAAGGTCAGATCTTCCCGGGAGCCGCAATACTGGCAGCTGAACCGATCCCTCAGGAAGACATTGAACCTGGTGAACGCCGGCTTGCGGGACTGAAGAACAAAGGATTTCAGGGAAACCACCGAGGGCAGCCGCATTTCAAAGCTGGGGCTGCGGATGGATTGCTCATAGGTGGCGACGATATTCACCCTGTCCATGAACACAGCTTTCACCGCCTCCTGCCATGCCCAGATGGAGAGGGGAAAATAGCTCAATGGCCTGTAATCGGCGTTAAGCACCAATACAGGGAACGAACCTGTTTTAACGGCCGGTTGTGTGGCATGAAACGTAGATGCTTTGACCTCCATCAGCTCAGGCGGCGCAACACGACTCATCGCCGCCGATGCGTCAACTCATTATATCCGAAACCAAGCTTTGTCATTTCTTTTGTCGGAAAGCCGCAATCAGTTCGGGGATAACCGTATGCAGATCTCCGACCAGAGCGTAATCGGCCATGGAGAAAATCGGCGCCGACTCATCAATATTGACGGCAACGATGGTTTTGGCGCCACGAATACCCGCCGTGTGCTGGACCGCCCCGGAGAGACCGACGCCGATATAGAGTTCCGGCGCGATAATCCGCCCTGTCTGGCCGATTTGCCAGTCATTGGGGGCAAGCCCCGCCTCCACCGCGGCCCGGGTCGCGCCCACGGCGGCATTCAACTCCTTCACCAGCGGCATGATGAGCGTCTCGACGTTTTCCCGGGTCTCCAGCGCCCGGCCGAAGGCGACCACCGTGCGCGCCGAACCGAGTTCCGCGCCCTCCTGCAGCGACGGAATGAACCCGATGAAGCGGGAGAGCGTATTGGTCCCGTCCCATGTGGTCTGCCGCACTGCGGCAGCCCCTCCCGTCTCCGGCGCCGACTCGAATGCCGTCGCCCGAATGGTCAGCAGCTTGGGAAACGCGGCGAGTTTTACCGTTTCGATGGCGTTTCCGGCATAAATCGGCCGCTCAAACGTATCGGCGGAAAGAATCCGCGTCACATCGGAAACCTGGGGAACACCGAGAAGCGCCGCCAAACGCGGCAGCAGATTCTTGCCGAAGCGGGAGGCCGAAACCACCACCGCCTCATGGTTTTCCACAAAACCTGACAGAAACTCCGCCGCCGGTTCGGCAAGGCCATCCTTCAGGCTGTCGCCGAGGGCGACCATCACGTTCTCCACCCCCGGAAATCCGGCAACACGCTTCGCCGCAGCGGCCGCGCCTTCGCCGAACACAAGCGCGTCCACCGGCCCGCCGAGCTGTTTTGCCGCACACAACACCCGCGCCGTATCCGACGCCGGCTCGCCGCCCCGCTGTTCAACAATCATCAAAGTCTTCATGACAGCGCCTCCGTCTCGTTTTCCAAGCAGGCTATGAGTTCCGCCGCCGAGCCGACGCGTTTGCCGGGCTTGCGCCGCGGCGGCTCTGCTACTTTCAATACCTCGAGACGTCGCTCTGCCGAGAGTTCCGGCGCAATGATCCGTACCGGCTTTTTCCGCGCTTTCATGATGCTGGGAAGTGACGCGTAGCGCGGCTCGTTGAGCGGCAGGTCAACCGTCACCACCGCGGGGAGCGGCAGCAGCACGACCTCCCGGCCACCGTCGATTTCCCGGGTGACTTTCAGCGCCTCGCCCTCCTTGATGATGGCGGAGGCAAAGGTCCCCTGCCCCCAGCCTAGAAGCGCCGCCAGCATCTGCCCGGTTTGACAGCAGTCATCGTCCACAGCCTGTTTACCCAGAAACACCGCTTGCGGTTGTTCCTCGTTGACCACCGCCCGAATCGCCGCTGCAGCGCCCGGCGGATCGGGCAGCGAGTCGACATTGAGATGAATCCCCCGGTCCGCACCCATGGCCAACCCGGCATAGATTGTATCAACGCTTTGCTTCGGGCCGATGGACAGAACCACCACCTCCGACGCCAAACCCTTTTCTTTCCAACGCACCGCTTCTTCCACGGCGATTTCGTCAAAGGGATTCATGACGGTTTTCATGTTGGCGGTATCCACCCCCGAACCGTCGGCCTTGACACGTATGTGCATGGTGTGATCGACGACCCTTTTGACGCAGACCAGAATTTTCATGGTTCCCCCGGATTCATGTTCCAAAAAAAGAGGCCCGCGGGACACGGGCCTCTGAATAGCGCGACACGCCGCTGAACGGCTTGATAAACCGTCAGCTTTCGCCCTTCAAGATGGAATTGCACTGCGAATAGTATCCGCCACCTTTCTGGATCCACTTGAGATCGCCGAGCTTGCCGGCATCCTTGGCCGCGTGATAAGCATCCACACAGGTTCTCATGCGCTGCTTGCCGGGGGAGAGGCTGTTGTACTTGGCATCCACCTTGTTGGGGAACGGCACGCCGGCCTTGGCCTTTGTCACGGGCTTCGCGGGCTCTTCATCAACTTCGTCATCCAGCGAAACTTCCGGCTCAGCGGTGGCATCCTCCGAGCATTCCTTGGCGCGGAAATCGTTCCACTTCAAGCCGCCCAGGGTATTGGCCTTTTGGGCCGCGCGGTATTTGGCGCTGCATTCCTTCATGGTCAACGCCGAGGCGGGTGTGGCAAAAGAAAATGAGAAGGCCGCGAGAGCCGCCAGCAGCGCGGTCTTCATAACGAAAGTGTTTCCTGTCATCTGATGATTTCCTCCATGCGAATTGACCAGGGAATCCGGCAGTACAATCCGGTACTCATGATATAAGGCGACAATCCTAATCGGCAAATAAAAAAACGCGGACACTCGGATTTTTTGTTGCATGGGGCTTTCCCGCCGCTTCCAAAACGCCGGAATACCCCGCTGCGGAAGGTGTTTAACCACGCCGGCCGAAAAGATCTCTAAGCGCTCTTGAGCTGCTGAAGTTCCTTCGTGGTCCGCCGCAGCTCACGCTTGTACTGCCGCCGTTCAACTCTGTTTCTATGCTGGGCGAGCCACGCGGCCCACCCGCCGAGCAGGATGCCGGCGATAACGCAACCGAACACAAGCAGGTACACCGGCATGGTGAAAGAGTCCTTCAACAGCTGCCCCGTCGGGTCAAGATAGACAGACACAGGGCCCCGATTGGCCATCGAGACGGCAACCACGACAAAAGCTATCGGAATGAACACAAGAAATTTCAATAATCTGATGAATCGCCGCATCTGGTTTCTCTCCCGCAGTACATGCTCCCGTTGTAAATCACGGATATTCGAGCCGCCCCCTCCAAAGTGTGAAAACTTACTCGGTAAGGGATCGCACCCCGAGTTTCCGTTAAACTTAACCACAGACCGGCAACTGGGGCGTCTCCGTTAAGCGACTTATAGCATCATGTATCGCAACGGCACACTTTTATTTGAGCGAGACTCACTTTTTCGCGGGCACATACCCGTCATTCAACCGTTTGCGCATTTCCTTTCCGGCCCGGAAAGCCGGGATGGACTTCTCATGGACGGAAACAGGATCTCCCGTACGGGGGTTGCGCCCTACCCTGGCAACCCTGCGTTTTGCGGAAAAGGCGCCGAAGCCGCGCAGTTCAACACGATCCCCGCAAGCCAACGCTTCTGTAACCGTCTCAAGAACAGTGTTGACGATTTTTTCAATATCGCGCTGGTTAAGATGCGGGTTACGTTCCGAAAGCTTCGTAACTAACTCAGATTTGATCATTCCTGCCTATCCTCTATAGTTTACCTGTCTCAACAAAATACCTACCGCTCCAATGTAGGGTGCCAAATCGCCAGAATTCCGTCAAGTTGAGAAATGTCCATACTTGCTTCAACACTTCCCAAAGATCCGGAAAGCAACTCGAATCCCAGACTGTGCGCTAGTCTGGCAGCAACATCCAAGAATTTCAAGGCATTGTTCTTGCTTTCCGGCTTCCAATCCTTGACTGGAATGCCCTTTTCAACATTTTTCTTCGTTTCAAGCCACTCAACCGCTGTTTTTTCCGTTCCGGTAGCGTCGATCAACTTCAGAGAGAGGGCTTTTTGCGCCGAAAACACCCTTCCGTCCGACACCGTCGCCGTTTCCTGGGGACTCAGGTCGCGGCGCTGAGATACCAAATTCTTAAACCAAGTGTAGGCATCGTCAATGACCTGCTGAAGGCTTTCCCGCGCTTCCGGCGGAGTCGGCCCGACACCCGAAGGTTCCGCCTTGAGGGGCGCGGACTTGATGCTGTCCACCTCGACTCCGATGGTTTCCAGCAGTTTGCCGAAATTCGGATACCGCATCAACACACCGATGGAACCGACAACCGCCGTCTCCCGTGCGACAATATGATCCGCGGCCATCGCCGCAATGTACGAGCCGGACGCGCCGATGCCGTTGATCAGCGCCACCACCGGTTTCTTTGAATCGAGCCCCCGCAGCGCCAGGTAAAGGTCTTCAGAGCCGACAACACTGCCGCCCGGGCTGTCGATGGACAGCACCACGCCCTTAACGTTGCCGTCCTTGCCGATTTTTTCGATCATCTCCATCATGTCATTGTTGCGCACGATCACGCCTTCAATGGTGACCCGCGCAATATGGCTGCCGGTTTCCGGAACCCCACCCGAAATCATCCACAGGCCGCCGATGGCGCCGATAACGGCGACAGCCGCTGCCAATCGCCAGAAAAGAAGTTTGCGGCGCAGCTGCCGACGATCCAGCAGCGCGTCAACCGACTTGAACGAGATAAGACTCAAAGAATCGTGCCCCTATTACAATAATAAACATCGGCTATACCATTTTCTGCGAAGTTTGAAACCTCCTATTTGCCGTAACTGCACCGGGAAACCGGTTTGCCGTTGCCGACGCGACACACTTGAATTCGTTAGTTAAATATTTCGTATAAATGCCTTAATGTTTCACGAAAGAGCCTTAATTCTGTCCAGACCCCGTCAAACTCACCGTCTATCACGACACTGTTCAAACGAACACGCATTGATGCTCGGTTTTCGGCCCCTAACCCCAGACTCAAAACCGGCTTCACGGAACGATGCGTCTAGCGAGAACCCCATCGGTCGCACAAGCGCCGTTGCGGAAAAAAAACAGGACGCCCGCACCCCAACCGGACGTCCTGTTTTTTTATGCGCAAAGACTCCGTTGATCCCGCTCCATCAAAAAGCCTTTCTTCACGCGCTTTTGCCGCAACTCAACCAAGGTGAACAACCGCCGTTGCCGCACCGGAAAAACCGCCATGATTTGATTCGACCGGTGTTCAAGGGGGAGAATAATAGTGCTGTCCGTCTCCACCCAATGGTGCTGAATGCCCCGGACACGCGACATGACTTTGCGGAGTCGGTCGCGCAAAAAATCTCCCATCTAAATATTCCGTAAAAATGCCTTAATGTTTCACGGGAGAGCCTCAATCCTGCCCATACCGGGACACACTCTGGCAATACCTAGCGCTCCGTTCCGATGAACAAGCGTCATTGCCCGGTTTTCGGCCCGTAACCCCATTACTCCAGCCGGGCGGCCTACAGACAGCCCCGTGATTTGGAACCCCAACAGGTCCTGAAGACCTTTTGCGGCAGAAAAACAGGATGTCCGCGGTTCAAACCGGACATCCTGTTTTTTATTTCTGAATTGATAGTATTTCCGCACCACGGTCCGCCTGTTGTTCATATCGCCGGAGCACAATCAGGCGCTCGCAGAAATCCCGCGATTCGCAGGTCAAAATCCGCTTGCTGCGGGCTACATCCGAATGCCGCCGACTCTTATGAGTCGAAGGTCAGGATCTTCTTTGCCGCGACCGTTGAGTCGGCATTGAGGCGATAGACCAGCGGCACGCCGGTCGCCAGTTCGACTCCAGGAATCTTCTGCGCCGACAACCCATCCAGCACCATCACCAAGGCTCGCAGGGAATTGCCGTGCGCCGCCACCAGCACCCGCTCGCCACGCAGCACACGGGGCTGAATCACCTGAATATAATAGGGCAGCACGCGCGCGACCGTATCCTTGAGACTCTCGCCCCCCGGCGGCGGTACGTCATAGGAACGGCGCCAGATATGCACCTGCTCCTCGCCCCATTTCTTGCGGGCGTCATCCTTGTTGAGGCCCGAGAGGTCGCCGTAATCGCGCTCATTCAACGCCTGATCCTTGATGGTTTCCAGATTGCTCTGCCCCACTCCCTCGAGAATCAGCTCACAGGTTTTCTGGGCGCGGACGAGGGCTGACGTAAAAGCGATATCAAACTGGATTCCTTCTTTTTTCAGCTGGGCAGCGCCTTTCACCGCTTCCTCGACTCCGAGTTCGGTCAAGCCGGGGTCTTTCCAGCCGGTAAAAAGATTTTTGAGGTTCCATTCACTTTGCCCGTGGCGCACAAGAACGAGAAGTCGGTCCATTATCATCTCCTGGTGTAGTCTGTTGAAAAAACGTCATAATCACACGTTGCGTCGGTCTCGGTTACAGGGCGCTCAAGCCCAGCACGTCGGCCATGGTATAGTATCCGGGTTTCTGCGGAAAGGCCCAAAGCGCCGCTGTCAGCGCGCCGTTGGCGAAGATTCCGCGATCCTCGGCCCGATGCGCCAGCTCCAGACGTTCGGATTTGCCGGCGAAAATCACCACATGCTCGCCGACCACCGTCCCGCCGCGCAAAGCGGCAAAACCGATCTCGCCTTCCGTCCGCGCCCCCCTCTTGTTGAGTCGCTCGGGGATGTGTTCGGAGGAAAACGGCATGCCGCGTCCCGCCGCCGCCGACTCACCGAGCATCAGTGCCGTGCCCGACGGCGCATCGACTTTTTTGTTATGGTGCATTTCAAGAATCTCGATGTCGAACTCCGGCCCCAGCACCGCCGCGGCCTTGCGCACCAGGGCGGTGAGCAGGTTGACCCCCAGCGACATATTGCCCGACTGCACGATTCGCGCGTGGCGCGCCGCGGCGATGAGTTTTGCCTTGTCCGCCTCGTTGAGACCGGTGGTGCCGATGACATGGACAATGCGCGCTTGGGCCGCCAGTCCGGCAAACGCCACCGTCGCCGCCGGAGTCGTGAAGTCCAGCACGCCGTCCGCGGCAACAAACGCCTCCAGCGCGTCATCGGTGACAGGGACATTCAGCGGCTCCACCCCGGCGAGGACTCCGGCATCCTGCCCGAGATACCGGGAGCCGGGCTGCTCGATGGCGGCGCTCAGCATGACCTGCGGATTCCCGGCAATCGCCTTGACAAGCATGCGTCCCATACGCCCCGCGGCGCCGGCAACAACCAGTTTCATGGGCGCATTTGTGTGTTCGGTCATACTGCGTTCCTCATCTTCAAGCCGGGCGACAGCGCCCGCTGTCAACCTATATAGTATCCCAGGCGACGGTTTTGACTTTTTTCAGCGTCCGGCGCCGTTTACCGTTGTCTTTGCCCGATAGACCCAAACCCGCGCCGGCGGTACGTTCTTCCAGATTCGCCGCGACGCCGCCCGGCTGAACAGCGTGGAATCCGGATGAATGGGCGCCACCAGGGCGTAAGTGAACTGGATGAACGGCGCACCCGGCGATACCAGGCTCTGCACATCCATCAACAGCGCCAACCGCTCGGCGTGGGGCTTGGTCATCAGCGGCAGACCGGACACCACGGCGCCCGCCGGGCGCGGCAGCTGCCCGTCGATGGTCGCCGCCAGATGATAGGCGTCGCCGCGCACAATGGTCGCCTTCGGAAACCGGTGTTTCAGCAAAGTACAGAACTCATCGTCATATTCCACGAGAATCAGACGCTCCTCGGCCACCCCGCGCTGCACCAGCGCCTTGGTCACCGGCCCGGTTCCCGGACCCAGTTCAATCACCGGTGAATCGTCATTCGGGTCGACATGTGCGGCCATGGTTTTTGCCAATTCCGTTCCGGAAGGAACGACGGCGCCTGTCAGCAACGGGTGTCCGACCCATGATCGCAAGAAATTACGATTGTCGGCCAGTTTGCGCAGCTTCCTGCGTACGGGAATCACGATTTCCGTAACGAAATAATCATCCTTGGCGACTTTTTTCATCCTGCCCACCCAGTAAGCCCGGAAGACAAGAACCTCTCCCGTTTCATCGCACCGAAACCTCCGCCCGGCAACATCCGCCAAGCTCAATGTTTGTTGAACGCCTTGAAACGCAACATCTCTGCCGTTGCGGAACACCCCGGCGGAAAAGCCGGAAGTTCCCCTTTAGCTGAAAAAGAACCGCAAGAAAAGCACCACGCAGATATAATTTCATAACCGCGCATTACCGCGCCCCTCGACATAGTCCAATTCCTTTTGCGCGGTCATCAACATGAAAACGCCGATAACGGTCAGCATCAGCCGGTCAAACAACACACCGAACAGGAACAGGCAGGCGATCGCCTGTCCGAGACGCACGGCGATGAGCGTTGATTTTTCATAATCGAATTTCATCGCCAGAGCCGAACGCAGAATCCGTCCGCCGTCCATGGGGAAACACGGGATGAGGTTGAACACTGCGACGAACAGGTTCGCCGTCATCAGTTCATGCAGCAGAGAATAGGTGAAGAGGAACGCATATCCCGGATAGGCGGTCGATGTGTCAAAGAGCGACAACACACAGAAGAGCACGCCGGCGATGACCACGTTGACCAGCGGCCCGGCGACGGTCATGAAGAATTCGGCTTTCGGCTTGTCGATACGGCTGAGAAAGGCGATTCCACCAAGCGGCCACAGAATCACCGCCGGCGAATTGATGCCGAATCGCCCGGCGGCGAGAATGTGGCCGAACTCGTGGGCAAGAATGCAGGCGAACAGCAGCGAGGTGAACAGGCCGTAAAAGGCGGCGCCGAGCCAACCGTCGACATCCCAGCCCTCCCACATGTACCAGACCAGCAACAGGAAAAAGGTGCTGTGGATAAACACCCGCACACCGAAGATGCTGCCGACGGGCAGGGATTTCAGCAATGAGTTCATGTCCGAACGGCTCCGGTTTTTCTGCGGCGTTGTTCAAACCCGCGCCTGCGTTTTACAGGCCCAGTTTCTTGCGCCGCTGCGCCAGCGTGCGCAACCGCAGGGCATTGAGCTTGATGAAGCCCTCGGCGTCATGGTGGTCATAGGCCACCGCGCCTTCCTCAAAGGTCACCAGCTCCTTGTCATAAAGGCTGGTGGGGCTGGTGCGGCCGATGACGTAAACGCCGCCCTTGTAGAGCTTCAGCGTCACTTCACCGGCGACAAGTTCCTGGCTTTTGTCGATCAGCGCCTGCAGCATTTCGCGCTCCGGCGAGAACCAGAAGCCGTTATAGATGAGTTCGGCGTATTTCGGCATGATCTCATCCTTGAGGTGGGCCGCGCCGCGGTCCAGCGTGATGGATTCGATGCCGCGATGCGCCACCCACAGGATGGTGCCGCCCGGCGTCTCATACATGCCGCGGCTCTTCATGCCGACATAACGGTTTTCCACCAGGTCGAGACGACCGATGCCGTTGGCTTTGCCCAGCGCGTTGAGTTCAGCCAGAAGGGCGGCGGGGCTCAAGGCTTTTCCATCGATGGCGACGGCGTCGCCCTTTTCGAAGGCCACGCGAATCACCGTCGGTTTGTCCGGCGCCTCCTCGGGGCTCAGCGTGCGGGAATACACATAATCCGGCACTTCCTGACTCGGGTCCTCCAGCACCTTGCCCTCGGAGGAGGAATGCAGCAGGTTGGCGTCGACGGAGAACGGCGCTTCGCCGCGCTTGTCCTTGGCGATGGGAATCTGGTTTTCCTCGGCGAACTGCAGCAGCCGGGTGCGCGAGCCCAGGTTCCATTCCCGCCACGGCGCGATCACCTTGATGTCCGGTTTCAGGGCATAATAGGAAAGCTCGAAGCGCACCTGGTCGTTGCCCTTGCCGGTGGCGCCGTGACACACGGCGTCGGCGCCGGTCAGTTCGGCGATTTCAATTTGTTTCTTGGCAATCAGCGGCCGGGCGATGGAGGTTCCGAGAAGATATTGCCCCTCATAGAGCGCGTTGGCCCGGAACATCGGGAACACATAATCGCGGACAAATTCTTCCCGCACATCCTCAATGAAAATGTTTTTCGGCTTGATTCCCAGAAGTTCCGCCTTTTTTCGCGCCGGCCCCAGTTCCTCGCCCTGTCCGAGGTCCGCGGTGAATGTCACCACCTCGCACTGATAGGTGGTTTGCAGCCACTTCAGAATGATGGAGGTATCCAGACCTCCGGAATAGGCCAGAACGACCTTTTTGACAGATGCTTCGGACATTGAACAGGCTCCGGTTGAAAATGGACGTGTGATGATGCCTCCGGGAAACGGAGTTTGAGACAGCAATAGCCCCCTGTCGGCACGTTTTGCAAGCGCCGCTTTCGTAGGAACGCACAATACACAGCAAATGCGTCGTTTTGCGCGCTCCCTTCAGCCGCCGGTCACTCCGGAGGCGCTTTCGCCGCCGAATCGGCCCGCACGGTCTGTTCCGTCTATTGCTTCAAGTACTCCCGCACCAGACGGACAAGGAGTTCCGCCGCCGGGGCGAGGTCTTCCTCGTCAAAATCGAAGTGGTCGTTGTGATGCCCGGCGGTGCGATTGGTTCCCGCCTGAATATAGGTGCCGAGGCCGCCGTTCCTTTGGACCACCGTCATCATGTGGGAATAGTCCTCGCTGGCGCCGAAGTCCTTCATTTCCATGATGTTGGTGTAAGCCGGAATCGTGCGGGCGATTTCCGCCACCGTGCCAACCATTTCCGGGCTGCTTTCGCCGCTTTTGGTGCCGCCCATGACGGTGATCGTAAAACCGCAGCCCCACATTTCGGCGGCCGCCTTGATGATACGGCCCGCTTCAGTGGTCATGTACTCATCCAGCTCACTGGTGACGCCGCGGGTTTCCAACGCCATGAAAGCGTTGGGCGGAATGGCGTTGCGCCCCTGCCCGCCCGACATCTTGCCGACGGTGATACGCGTGGCGCCGCCGCCGTGACGGGGAATGGCATGGAGATTCAGCGTCGCCGTACAGGCGGCCAGCAAGGCGTTCCGCCCTTCCTGGGGCGCGGCGCCGGCATGGGCCGATTTGCCGGTGATGTGCACATCCCACTTGGTGGTGGCGAGGAACCCCCTGGTGCCGCACACCAGATCCCCTTTCTTTTCGGCCTGGAAGCCGATATGCAGCCCGGCGATGAGGTCCACGTCCCGGCAACAGCCGGCGGCGACCATCGGCGCCGCGCCGCGCACCCCTTCCTCGGCAGGCTGGAAAATGAAGCGGATGGAGCCCTTGAGTTCATCCTTCATCCCCGCCAGCACTTCCGCCGCGGCCAGAGCAATGGCCATATGCCCGTCATGTCCGCAGGCGTGCATGGCCCCGTCGTTGATGGAGCGGAAGCCCTCCCGGTTGGGACGATGGGCCGGGTCATCGGTTTCCTGCCCTTCAAGGGCGTCCATGTCGCAGCGAAGCGCAAACCGTGGCCCCGGCGCGGCGAAGGTCAGTTCCGCCAGAAAGCCGGTCAACCCCCCGTCCATACGCGCGAGCATTTCCCGATCGGCGCCCTGTGACAGCGCGCGGGCCTGATAAGCCTTCAACGCCTCCTCCCCGGGGGCGCCCATCATGTCCTCCTTGCTGACAGCGTCTTTGCCCATGGTGAGCGTGTATCCCAAGTCCTGCATGCGCCGCGCCACCAGTGACGCGGTGCGGAATTCCGTCCAGCCCGACTCGGCATGTTTATGAAAATCACGGCGGCGTTGAATCATGGCTGGAAGCAGCCCCGCCACCTGTTGGTGAATCGTATCGCTCATGGTGTGTTCCTGATTGTTTATGTTTTTGATATTATTGATATTGTTGTTGTTCTTATGGTTTATTGTTCGTTTATCCGGGCATAGCGGTTGAAGCGCCCCAGTCAACATATCAAAGGCGCGAGGTTTTGCAACCGGATGTAACCCGTTGAAATCCCATCACCGGTTTTTCAAAATGTCCGGGGCGTGCCGGCGGCTTCGGTTTTACCGCCGGTTTCCCTTGAGTCGCATGTCTTTGTTCCCGTCTGTTTCAGCGTGCCTTTTTCTTGCCTTCTTTTCCATAATGGGCTATGAGCGCCGTGCATCGCCCGGCCGAAATCCGGCGATGCGCATCGTCCGGGACCGGTTTCGCGCCGGCGCCGCTTTCCATGAAGACAATCGTTCTTGTTGCGGAAAGCAGGCAGTTTTGTTCACTCCAAAACGCCGCTCCCGACGGTGGACCGTCAACTCGAACCACCGGCGCCTCCCTGAAAGCAGGGAATGAGGAGAATCAATGTCTCAAACCGAAACCCACACGCCGACGCAGGAAGATTTCGCGGCGCTGTTGGAAGAATCGTTCCGCGTATCCGAAATCCATGAAGGCTCCGTCGTCAAGGGCAAGGTCGTCGCCATCGAAAAAGACATGGCGATCATCGATATCGGCGCCAAGACCGAGGGCCGCGTCGCCCTCAAGGAGTTTTCCGGTCCGGGCCGTGAGGTCACGCTCAAACCCGGCGATGAAGTGGATGTTTATGTCGAGCGCATCGAGAACGCACTCGGTGAAGCGGTGATCAGCCATGACAAGGCCCGCCGCGAAGAGAGCTGGATCAAGCTCGAAAAAGCCTTTGAAAACAATGAACGGGTCATGGGCGTCATCTTCAACCAGGTCAAGGGCGGTTACACCGTCGATCTCGACGGCGCCATCGCCTTCCTGCCGCGCAGCCAGGTGGACATTCGCCCCGTCCGTGACGTCTCGCCGCTGATGAACGTCTCCCAGCCGTTCCAGATTTTGAAGATGGACCGCCGCCGCGGCAACATCGTTGTCTCCCGCCGCACCGTCCTTGAGGAAAGCCGTGCCGAGCAGCGCTCCGAGCTGGTGGCCAACCTCGAAGAAGGTCAGGTGATTGACGGCGTCGTCAAGAACATCACCGAGTACGGCGCCTTTGTCGATCTCGGCGGCATCGACGGGCTGCTGCACGTCACCGACATGGCGTGGCGTCGCGTCAACCATCCCAACGAGGTCGTCACCATCGGCCAGAACGTTCAGGTGAAGATCGTCAAGATCAACCACGAGACCCACCGCATTTCGCTGGGCATGAAGCAGCTGACCACCGACCCGTGGGAGGGCATCGCCGAGCGCTACCCGGTCGGCGCCAAATTCTCGGGCCGCGTCACCAACATCACCGACTACGGCGCCTTTGTGGAACTGGAGCCGGGCATCGAGGGCCTGATTCACGTCTCCGAGATGTCGTGGACCAAAAAGAACGTCCACCCGGGCAAAATTCTTTCCTCGTCCCAGGAAGTCGACGTGGTGGTGCTGGAGGTCGATTCCGCCAAGCGCCGCATTTCGCTGGGCCTGAAACAGACGCTGCAGAATCCGTGGCAGGCGTTCTCGGCCAAGCATCCCGTCGGCACCGAAGTGGAAGGCGAGGTCAAGAACAAGACCGAGTTCGGGCTGTTCATCGGCCTTGAAGGCGATGTCGACGGCATGGTGCATCTGTCCGATCTCGACTGGAACCGTCCGGGCGAACAGGTCATCGACGAGTACAAGAAGGGCGATGTGGTGCGCGCCAAGGTTCTCGATGTCGATATCGAGAAGGAGCGCATTTCGCTGGGCATCAAGCAGCTCGCGGGTGACCCGTATGCCCAGGCCGGAGAAATCAAGAAGGGCGATGTGGTGACCTGCGAAGTCACCGACGTCAAGGAAGCCGGCATCGACGTCAAGATTGTCGACACCGAGCTGACGGCCTTCATCAAGCGGGCGGAGCTGTCGCGCGACCGTTCCGAACAGCGTCCGGAGCGCTTCGCTGTCGGCGATCGGGTCGATGCCCGCATTACCCAGTTCGACCGCAAGTCCCGCAAGGTGGCGGTGTCCATCAAGGCGCTCGAAGTCGCCGAAGAGAAGGAGGCCATTGCCCAATACGGCTCGACCGACTCCGGCGCCTCTCTGGGCGACATCCTCGGCGCCGCCCTCAACAAGGCGAAAGACAAGAAATAACTGCTGCAAAGAAGGGCGCGGCAAACGCGCCCTTCTTTTTCCGGCATCGATCTTCAGTGGGCCATGGCAGTTTCAGACGCGATATCGTGTCGGCCGAACACCCGGAAGCATCTCCTCCCCGTTTTTGTCCATTTCAGGTGCGGCGGTCGCAACCCGCTCGCGGAGTACACACCGCTGCCGCTGTGGTTCCGCAACAGTTCGACTCATGAGTGCCTTTCATTGTGTCCCGCCTGAAGGGAAACGCGGATTTCTGTCGCTGAAGTAACCTTGTCGGCAACGGTTGTTGCTTCCACAAAATACTCCTTGAGCCAGTCTTTGGTCTCTTGTTGAAATGTAGTTGTCGTAGGTCCAGCCACTGCCTATTTCTCCATCAATCTTCTATTGTTATCACGGTATATAATACTCCGGTAGGGGCTCAGTTACTAACAAACACCAAAGCAACACCCAACATACGCCGATAACAAAAACTGCACACAATACGATGAAGTGCCATCGTTTTATTGTTGTAAAATAAGGAATTAGAATCACGAAAGGAACTGCTAAAACATACGGGTTTATAAAGACATACAGATCAACAAGCACCCCAATACTGGGCATATCACACCGATAACGGGCCGCACATTCCTCACTAAAAAACAAATACCAAATTACTAATATACAATACGAACTAATAGAAAATACAATCATAACTCCACATAAATAAAAAAATGCGCGCAACAGAACTCTATTATACTTATTATTATAAGAAATGGCATTTTTTTCGTCTTTATACATGTGTAACACCTCAAAAAGTATAACCTCGATTTAAATAGTTGTCACTGCTCGTTCAAAGTGGAACTCCTCCACCTTGGCGGCGCCGAAGCCGTCAACAATGGTCAGCTGATCGAGGCCGTTGCCGATGTCGATGATGAGGTCATTGCCGTCACGCTTCAGGTT
>JAISTL010000207.1 GCA_031272615.1 Methylobacteriaceae bacterium
TCACAACCTGATTTCGTTGTCAATACAACTTTGAAAGAATGTTTTTGCGTTGAACCGGGTAACAGCGCTTGTCATCGCTTCAGATCCGGCCGCGGGACGACGGAGCTGTATCGTTTACCGCCAAAGAAAATAATGTGATTACCGTATTAATTTATCAATGGATTTTTGTAATTCCCGCGGCCGCATTCAACCGGGCCCCGCGGTATTAATCTGTGGATAACTCTAAAGATTTTGAGTGATATCTCTTATCAAACTAGGATATTGTAACATCCGCCGTTATTATTGAACCATTAATTGTCATGACGCATTGTTCCCATCATCATAATAATAATTGTGTCACCTGAACGAAAAAGGCTGGGATAAAGCGGGAGAAGACATGAATAAAAGCAATAAAGCCAATCCTATACTTGATATGGATGAAAAGCTGACTACCCAACACTCGTCCATGATTGTCGACAGAAAACTCAGTCGTCTTAAACTCCTGATCAAGGCGGTCGCCGAAGAGGGGCCGATTCATCTCGGCAGGGCGGCTTCCATTCTCGGTGTGTCGGAAATGACCATCCGCCGGGATGTGGCGGAGAGCGGCGGCAGCTTGGGATATCTTGGCGGTTTTGTCGTTCCCGGTAACGTCGTGAATGCCAAAACCGATTACAATATGTCCCAGGAAAACGTCAGGCATGCGGCGTTGAAAGAGGAGGCCTGTGCCCGGGCCGTCGGACTGATTGAGCGCGACGATGTCGTGTTTATCGACTGCGGGACGACCACTCCGTATCTCGCCGGAATACTTCCGGAGAATATGAATCTCACAATTGTATGTTATTCATTGAATATCGCTGAAATCGTATGCAGGAAAATCAAGGCGCGCGTACTGTTGCTCGGTGGAATATACGAACCGGGATCCGAGACGTTTGCCGGTGAAGGGTCCTTGAGCCTGTTGGAGCAAATCGGTATCAGCAAGGCATTCTATTCGGCGGGCGGAATCCATCTCTCCCATGGCGTGAGCTGCTCGCATTTTCACGAAGTGACAATCAAACGCGCGGTCCTCGATAAAGCAGCCCAAAACTACCTGGTCGTGGACTCCAGCAAATTCAACCGGGTGAAGCTGGCGGTGTTTGCCCACATCAACCAGTTTCAGGGCATCATCACCGACAGTTCGATTTCCCCCGGAGATCTGGAGACTTTTCAGTCATGCGGCGTTCCGTTGATACATAACGGATAGTATCACAGTGCACAGACGCGTGTTTCTGCACCCGTTCAACGCAGCCGACAACTGTGTCACAGGGATGAGTGGCTGTGCATTTCACCGGCTTCGATAAGGAGACCCCATGGAAGGGATGGATCGCATCACCCGACATCCGGACGTGATGGGAGGCAAAGCGCGTGTTCGCGGCATGAGGGTCACGGTGGGCAGGATTGTCGGCCCGAATCGGCGCGGGCCACTCCGTTGACGATCTCCTTGCCGATTATCCCGTATCTTGAACGCGAAGATATCCTGCAGGCGTTGCGCCATGCCGCACGGCCGGCTGAAGGGCGTGAAGTCCCGCCTGCTCCGGCGTGATACTCGCGCATGACATCAACCCGTCGCCGGGGAGAATGCGTCACTCCGTGACAATCTCCCGAATCCTCACCCGCAGAACCGGCAGCAGGTCCGCTTCAAACCACGGATTGTCCTTGAGCCAACGGTTGTTGCGCCAGGATGGGTGGGGCAACGCCACTGACGGCGTGCCGGGCGCGTTGAGGCTGTTCAACCCGTTGCGCACCCGTTCGGTCAGGCTCCAGCCGCGCTGTTGCGGCATATGCCAATGCTGGGCGTACTGCCCGATGACCAGGATGAGGCGAAGGTCCGGCAGGGCCGAAAACAGCCGGTTCCGCCACAGTTCGGCGCATTCCCGGCGGGGCGGCAGATCCGCGTCGCGGGCGTCAAAACCCGGAAAACACGACCCCATGGGGATCACGGCCACCCGTGACGCATCGTAAAACTCGGCGTCGGAAAGGCCAAGCCAGCGGCGCAGGCGGATGCCCGATGGGTCGGCGAAGGTTTTGCTTTTGCGGTCAGCCTGCAGGCCCGGCGCCTGGGCGGCGACACACAGGCGCGCGGTTGCGCTGCCCTGGACAAGCGGGTTCGGTTCGTGGGGCAACGGCGGCGGATAAAGCGGCGCATCGGCGCAAACCCGGCACGCCCGCAGTGACCGCGCCAGGAGAGAAAATGCGTCATTCGCGCCGCCGCCGGTCATTTCCGCGACCCCCGGCCGCCGAAGAGCCAGTCCCAGATGCGCCCCGGCAGGCGGAAAAGACCGATGCGGTCGAGAATACGATCGAGAAATGAGGCGTTTTTGCGGGCGCGCCAGTCCTTCGGTTTCTCGAACTCCATGCTCCACAAACCGCGGCTGGCGGCGCGCGCCTCCCTCTGCTCCTTCCGGTAAGCGCCGGCGGAGATGGCCCAGCCGTTCCTCACCATTTCCGCGGCGATATCGGTGTTGGTGCTGGTGTCGATACATACGGCCACCGGGCGCCCGTATTTGTCGGTGGCTTTCACCTCGCATCGGAGCGGTTTGTTCTTCGCCAGACCGCTCAACGCGTCCCGGGAGGTCCTGCCGCAGGGGTTTTCACCCTCCGCCGAAGAGCAGTACTGGTCCAGTTCGGGAGCGTCGATCCCGTAGAGGCGGACCCGATAATGTCCGTAATTCAACGTATCGCCGTCGGAGACATAACGCGGCGGGCCTTCAATCCTCCGCGGCCGGGAAAAGTAGTAGTATTGCAGAACATACGCCATGCCCGCGAACAGTCCGCAGACAATCACCAGTTTTTTCAGTGCTTTCAGCAGACGCATCGCCCCTCCGGCCTCTCGTTCAAGGTGTTGCTTTTGCGGTCAGCCTGCAAAGCCTGCGCCCCGGGACGGCAACACCCCGGCAGGCGGTTTGAGTTTGTGGGGCGGCGACAACGAGCCGGCTGAAGCCGCGGCAAGACCGAAGCGGCGGCGCGGCGAGCACACATCGTCTCCGCACCGACCCCGGTCATTCCATTCCGCGGAGTCTGCGGTACCATTCCTTCATGCGACGCACCAGGCCGGGAAGCTCCGTGCGATTGAGATAATGCTCGAGATATGTGCGGGTTTTGCGGGCGCGCCATTCCTCCGGCCGCTCGAAGAGCGTGTTCCACATGCCGCGATGGGCGGCGCGGGCCTCTGCCTCCTCTTTTTCGTAAGCGCCATGAGCGACCGCCCAGCCGCTGCGCACCATTTCAGAGGCGATATCGGCGCGGGTGTCGGTGTCGATGCATACGGCCACCAGGTAACCCTCCGCGTCCCGTTTCTTCACTTCGCACTTGAGCGGTTGTCTTCTGGCCAAACTGTTCAACATGTCCCGGGACTCCCGGCCGCAGGCCTTTTCACCATCAATGGCAAAGCAGTATTGGGCGATGTCGGGGGCGTCCATCCCGTGGAGGCGCACACGGAAATAACCGTAATTCAGCGTATTGCCGTCAACAGCGAAGCGCGGCGGGCCCAGAATTGTTTCGGGCCGGGCAAAATAGTGATATTCCAGAAAGTACGCCGCGCCGGCGAACACCCCGCAGACGGCCACCAACCCAATCAGTACTGTTACCAGACGCATCACCCCTCCAGCCTGTCGTTCGACAGAATTCCCGGCGCCGAGACGGCGCTCTAAGTCACAAACCCGGCTGCCGCCGGCGCGTGCATGCCGTTGTGCACCTCCACCGCAGCCTTCACCATCGCCATGGCCAAAGCCGCCCCGCAACCGTCTTCAGCGCGAATCCCCAAAGCCAGTATGGGAATCTTGTGGATTCGCTCCAGCACCTCACGATGCGCTCCCCGGGAGGAAAGACTTCCGGCGATGCAATGATCCAGCGTCGCCGGATGAATGGCATAAAGAACCGCCGCCGCCGCCGTGCAGGTGTAACCGTCGATAATCACCGGAATGTGCTGCAGGCGGGCGGCAAGAATTGCTCCGGCCATGGCGGCGATGTCGCGGCCGCCGAGGCGCGCCAGAATCTGCAGCGGGTCTTGCAGATAAGGGCCATGAAGCGTCAATGCCTGTTCAATCAACGCCGCCCGCCGGGCAAGAACATCGGCGTCAACCCCGGAATCCCGAACCAGCCAATTCTCCGCCGGGCCGCCGTAAAGAGCGGTAAAGACCGCCGCCGCCGCCAGATCCTGCCCCGTGGACACCGAGCCCAGCGCCAGGATGTCCAACCCGCCGTGCACCGCTTCCATGCCGTAAGCCATGGTGGCGACGCAGGATTTTTCATCCAGGGCTTCGCCGAAGGCAAAATCCCCCGAGGGGACGTCCACCGCCAAGTCAAAAACCCGGAAACCGAAACCGAAAACGCCGCACAGTTGTGTCACCGCGGCATTGCCCTCGGCATAGGCGTCAAGCATCGCCCGGGGCGACGGAGTATCGGCCGCCGCAATATCGTGCTGCGCCACGCCGTGGCTGGCGGCGAACACACACACCATGCCGCGTTTCAACTGCGGCGGATACCGGCGTTGCCAGGCGCACAGCCACTCGTTGAACCATTCCAGCCGCCCGAGACTGCCGAGCGGCTTGCCGAGGGTCGCCTCCTTGCCGCGCACGGCATCCCGCGCCTGTTCATCCGGCCCGGGTATCGAGACAATCATGTTGCGGATGTCCTGAAAAGGAGACATTTGCTGCGGGTAATTCATCGTTTTCCTTTTTTCGGGCGAATGCATCCAAACCCGCACGAGCGGTTTTACACGCATCCATTCTTGGGGTATCACCGAAAGATGAACAGGGTTATAACGCCCTTGTGCTGTTCCGGCACGCACCCCGGGACTCCGGATTTTATCGTTAACGGAGCGACAACGCAAGAAAGAGACCCGACACATGGCGCAACCGAGAAACATTATCGTATTCACCATTCTCGCCGCAGTGGTGTTTCTGATTCTCACACCGGAGAACCAGACTGTTTTCGGCCTGAACAAGAACCAGTTCGCCGCGACGGTGTTTTCCATGTCGCTGCTGCTGTGGGTGGCGTTGCGGGTGCTGCCGGATTACCGGTTTCGGCCGGGCACTGCCGCCAGGCATCTGATGATATGGGTCGGTTTGTTCTTCGCGTTGATCATCGGCTACACCTATTATGAAGACATGGGCTTCGCCGGCCGGCGGGTGATGGGTGAACTGCAACCCGGGCGGGCGACGGAGGGAAGCAACGGCGAACTTGTGTTTGTCCAAAGCCAAAACGGGCATTTCATCATCAACGCTCTGGTGGACGGAAAACCGGTGGCGTTCATGCTCGACACCGGCGCGTCCGACACCGTTCTCACCTATGAAACCGCGAAAATCCTCGGTATCGATATCCCGCCGGAGCGCTTCACGACCCGTGTTTCAACCGCCAACGGCGAAACAACGACCGCTTTCACCCGGGTGGGGAGATTGGCGGTCGGGTCGATCATCTTCGACAATTTCCGCGTTGCGGTCTCCCAGCCCGGACAACTCGAAGACAATCTCCTCGGCATGAGTTTCCTCAACCGCATCGGCTCGTGGTCCGTCCAGGGGCGGCGCCTGACGCTGAACCCCTAAAGCAGGGTGTAAACGAAACGGGCGCACACCAACAGCAGGAAACAGCCGAAATACACCTCAAGCCTGCGCTTGGACAAGCGGTGGGACAGATTGGCGCCGTAGGGAGCCAGCAGAATCGAGGTCGGCGACAACGCCAGAAAGCCGAGCAGCGACACGTAGCCCAACGCCAGGGGAAACTGCAGCGCGATGACGCCCGGGAACTTCTCCGCCACATGCCAGCCGGCAACGATATAGCCGAGCACCCCGGGAAAGGCGATGAGGGACCCGACTCCGGAGGATGTGGCGACGGCGTTGTGAATCGGCTTGTTGTAGAGCGCCAGCACCAGGTTGGCGAACTGACCGCCGCCGATGCCGAGCAAAGACGACAGAAACCCGATGACGCCGCCGATGCCCGCCAGAACCGGCGTGCCCGGCAGATCATCGGCGAGGCGCCAGCTTTCCCTGGCGAACAACAGGCGCATGGCCATGATGAAGACGAACACGGTGAAGAAGCATTTCAGAAA
>JAISTL010000315.1 GCA_031272615.1 Methylobacteriaceae bacterium
ACCCCATCGTGCTGCGGAACACCCGGGAGACCTATGACGTCTTTATGACGGGTAACGCTCTTGACCGCAGAGATGTCAGCGACATGGCGAAGTTTGCCGGAGTCTACAAGAAGTACGGCAAGGGATTGATGATGATTTCCATACCGCGGGGATCCAATGAGGATGCCTTGGCGGCGCATACCGTCAAGGCGATACGCCTGGTGTTGACCAAAGCCGGTATTCCCGCCAAGCGGATTCAGACGACGGTGTATGACGCGTCGGAAGCCGTGGGATCTCCCCCCGTCCGTCTCTCTTTCCTGAGATTGGCGGCGGAGGTGGACAGCCAGTGCGGCCTCTACCCGACCGATTTGACAGATGCGAAAGATCAGCGGGACTACTGGAATTTGGGCTGCGCTTATCAGAATCAGCTGGCGCAACAGGTGGATGACCCCAGAGACCTGTTCCAGGCCCGTCAGGAATCTCTGGCGGATACCACCTACCGCATGAGCAAGTTTGAAGGGTATCGTGAAACCGCGAAGGAATATGGTAAAGACAACTAACAGTTTTTCTTCACCTGACGGACAGGGCACGAATGTGATCGACGACACCGTGCAACCATTGACAGCAAGAGCCAGCGGCGCCGATACAGGACGCTGGCTTTTTGTTTGCCGGGCAGTTCCGGCGCCGACGGGTTCAACAAAGGGGCGTTAACACTATCCAGAAAAAAATTTTTTTGATTTCGCCAAGTATTCACTAATCAGTTCGATTATGATAGCATGGAAATGTTGTGTTCCGGCATATGTACAAGATGCAGCAAAGGTGTGAGGTGCTTGAAGGGTGGAGTTCCATCCTCGGCGATGGTTCCTTTGTTGCTGCTGTCGCAGCCGGGATGGGGATGGCCTGCGGTGCCTGAGTGCGAAATACAAGGAATGTCCTTTATCAGAGAAGATGAAGTAACCACATGAGCGAAGGACCTTTAGGGACAATCCCCCAGATTAATATCGACGTTTTCTGTGAAAACGCCGACGCTGCGCAGGTGATCAAGGAATCCGCGGCTGATCGGCGCATGTCCCGCGCATCCATTCGCGTATTGATGGGCGGTATTCCCAGAGCCCTTACGGCTTATGAACACGATACAACTCCCGAAGTCGTGGTGGTCGAAGTCCAGGGAAACCGGGACAACATCCTGTCGCAAATCGAAGATCTGGCGGATGTCTGCGACATCAACACCCAGGTGATCATCCTCGGACGCGTCAACGATGTGGTTCTCTATCGCGAGCTGATTCGGCGCGGAGTTCGCGACTATCTGGCGGCGCCCTTTGATGTTTATTCCATCATCCGGTCCATATCGGAATTGTTCGGGGCCGAAGGCAACAAACCCATCGGCAAAGCCTATTCCTGCATGGGGGTGCGCGGCGGCGCCGGTTGCTCGTCCATTGTTCAGAATATCGGTATGGCGCTGGCGGGGGCCTTCGACACCGCCACGGTGCTGGTGGATTTCGACCTCGCCTTCGGAACGTTGGCCCTCAATTTCAACGAAGATTCGCAGCAGAACATCCTGGAGGTCATTTTTGATCCGACCCGCGTCGACAACGTGCTGCTGGAACGCCTGCTGCTTCCCTACAACAAGAAGCTCAGCCTGCTGTGCGCGCCCTACGCGACCACACGCACCTATGATATTCCCGAGCGTGCCGCCGATGCCATCATCGACAATCTGCGCACCATGGTTCCGGTGACGATCCTCGACATTCCCAACGGCTGGTCCAGCTGGCAAAGCCATTCGCTGATGAGCGCCGACGAAATCATTCTGGTGTGCAATCCGGACTTGGCCAGCCTGCGCAGCACCCGGCAGCTGCTGGATCTGTTCCAGCGCGAGCGCCCCAACGATCAGCCTCCGAAAGTGATTCTCAACCAGGTCGGCATGCCGAAACGCGATCTCGAGGAGATTGATCCCGGGGAATTCGAAGCCGGGCTCAACACCAAACTGCTCGGAACAGTGTCGTTCGACGCCAATGCCTTCGCCGCTTCGGCCAACAACGGCAAACCTCTGGTTGAAACCGATCCGGACAACCCGGTGAGCAAGGAAATCATCAGAATCGCCGGCGAACTCATCGGCCGCAGAATCGAAGAGCCGGCCCGCAAGAGCCCGTTGGATTTCCTCAGCAAGTTCACCAAACGCTGAGCGGGGAGGTTCCGTTCCATTCCCGCCGCGTTTTCCCCGGCAACGGCGTGTCGCCGGTGGAGCGACTATGCATCCGGGGTCGGTTCCTGCTGCCGGAGGTAGTCATTCCAAACCGCTGTTTTTCCGATTTTTTCGATGAGCTTCAAGTGGGCGTCCCGCTCGGCCCCGGTGAGTCGCGAAACATACGGAGCCATGTCGGGCAAACCGCCGCCGGACCAGTCGGAGCCGGCGCTTCCGCCGCGAGGCGAAAAGCCGAGGTCGAACCCGGTCTGGCGGCCGCCGATCAGCTCGAGATACACCTCTGCCAAGAGCTCGGAATCAAGCAGCGCGCCGTGCAACTCACGCCGGGATCTGTCAATGCCGAAGCGCGCGCAGAGGGCGTCCAGGCTGTTGCCCGCAGCTCCGGAATATTTGCGCTGGGCCATGGCCAGGGTATCCACAATACGGCTCAACGGAAGCGGTTCGCGTCCGACCCGCTTCAACTCGGCGTTGATCATGCCGAGATCAAATCCGGCGTTATGCATGACCAGCGGCGCATCGCCGATAAACTCGAGAAATATGTCGACAACGTCGGCGAACAACGGCTGTCCGGCAAGGAATTCATCGGAAAGCCCGTGAACTCTGAACGCCTCGGAGGAATTCGGCCGTTGCGGATTGAGATAGGTCTGCCAGGTTTTCCCCGACGGGATGTGGTTCATGAGTTCCACGCAGCCGATTTCCACAACGCGGTCTCCCTGATCCGCGGACAGGCCGGTGGTTTCCGTATCCATAACGATTTCGCGACTCATTCGTGTTTCCCGTGGCGTTTTATCCCCGACAGCAGAGACAGCGGATAATGTCCGAAACCTGCTTTCGGGCCGGGTCGAACCCGCGGCCGGTGTCGATGATGAAGTGCGCCCGTTTCCGTTTTTCGCGGTCAGGCATCTGTTTGTTGAGCAGCGTCATGAATTTCGCTTCGGTCATCTCCGGTCTTTCCAGCGCCCGTTGGCGTTGGACGGCTTCTGAAGCGGTCACCACAGCGACGGCTTGACACCACTCATCATGATTCGTTTCGAAAAGCAACGGAACGTCCAGCACAATCAACCGCCGATTTCGCGCCGCGGCGGAGTCGAGAAACCGGTTCCGCTCTTCGAATACCAACGGATGCACCAGAGATTCCAGCAACTTCAGCCTCTCCGGATTGTCCGTGACTTCTGCGGCGAGCTTGCGCCTGTCGACGATACCTGAGCTGACGGATTCGGGAAAGTACGGTTTGAGAAGCGTCGCGCCGCGCTCCTTGTAGAGGCGGTGAACGACGGCGTCCGAATCAAACACCTCGATGCCCAGTTCCCGGAAGAACCCGGCGGTCGTGGACTTTCCCATGGCGATGGAACCAGTCAACCCGAGAATGAAGCTCATGAGTCGTTTGCCTCAGGCTGAAGTGAGAGATGCTTCCAGCGCCG